>JAQXIE010000073.1 GCA_029007645.1 Bacteroidales bacterium | reverse complement strand
TTTTCACCTGTTTCTGGTGGTAAGACTATTTTCTTCCCGATAGATGGAGATGTGGACTTCTATTCTTACTATCCACATACCACAGTCAATGACTACAAGGTAGCACTTGATGTAACAGACCAGACGAAACAAGAAACTATCGACTTCATGTATGCCAAGACAGAAGGCTGCAACAAAGCTACGCCACAGGTTGACTTGAAGTTCTTCCATAAGTTAAGCAATCTTGTTTTGGATGTTCAGCCAGGTAACGGTCTCACGCAAGAAGACCTTAAGAAAATGACTGTGACAGTGAAAGGTCAGAATACCAAAGCCACTTTCAATCTTGCGGATGGAACTATCTCTGGTGAAGGAGATCCTACAGACATCACGATGAAAACTACCCAAGCTGGCAAGCTGTATGAGGCAATCCTGCTCCCTACAGAAGAATCAAGCCGAGTGATAGAGTTTGACCTCAACAATGGTTACGACGCTCCTTTCGTATGGACAATGCCTGCAAAACTTGAGGGTGGGAAAAGATACCACTATACAGTAGTAAAATTGAGTCGTTCTGCCGTAGAGATTTCTGGAACCATTAAGCCTTGGACAGAGGCAGGAGACAATAATGAACATATAGCTAATTAACAGATATTATGAGGATAAGATTTTTTGCACTTGCAGCACTCGTCCTCTCACTCACCGCCTGCACACAGGACGAACTTGCTGGCGATAACCGTCTGCCCGAAGGTGAATACCCTGTATTCATCCGTGCCACCGGACTATCCGTAGAGACAACGCCGCTGGCAGCCCCTTCCACCCGTGCCGCTGTGGACGGCGACTGGCAGGGCGTCACTTCCGTGGCACTCAAGATGGGCGATGCGGTAAAGGAATACACCGTTACGGCTTCTACCGATTTCAAGAGTGCCACGCTTTCACGCGAGAACGACCCGCACTACTGGACCAGCCGCGACCCAATTACCGTATCGGCATGGTGGCCCTTCAACAATGCCGACATCACACAGATGCCTGCCGTGAAGGTGGCCGAAGACCAAAGCAAATTGGCTGACTTCCAGAACAGCGACTTCATCTCTGCTGAGAACCGGAAGGTGGTATTTAACAACCCGACTCTTGAATTTACCCACCGCACGGCACGCGTGACAATCGAACTGAAGCCCGGCACGGGATTCACGAGCGTCGCTGGTGCCACGGTGAGCCTCGTGAGTCTGTCCGCCGATAACGGTAACCCGACTGCCATCAAGACTTACAACGCAAGCGGCAACACCTACGAGGCTCTGACCGCCCCGCAGACCGTTGCGGCTGGCGACCCGTTCGTCAAGGTGGAACTCGGCGGCGGCACCTTCTACTTCCGTCCACAGAACGACATCGTATTAGAAGCGGGCACCCACTATAAATATACCGTCAAGGTGAACGCCACCGGCCTGACGTTAGAGGGTTGCACCATCGGCAGTTGGACTGACGGCGGCGGCGAGAGCGGCGAGGCCGAGTATTTGGGCTATTCTATACAGAACGACGGCAGTTACATGGTCTATAAAGCTGACGGCCTGCTGGCATGGAACAAAGCCGCACAAAAGGACGAATCGATAATTTCTGCATAAGGTAGAACTTGTGGTATAGCCGATTTAAATTATGGCAGTATCACAGTTTGCTGGTTTGACGGCACATTGAAAGATTATGAATCTGGAGCTATAGTGCGTTTCAACTACAATACTATAACTTCCTGTTATTGGGGAGGCAATGCCGAGCAAGGAGAATTCCGTAATTTTGGAGGAACGGTAGATGCCACGAAGGTGGTCAGCGCAACCGTGAAATGGCAGACAGCCGTCGACGGCATGAACCGCGCCCTCACCGGTAACGACTACCAGTGGACACTCGGCACCGACGGCCTGCCCGTACTGAAAAGAAATAATAACGAGCCCTAAACAACACGCATCATGAAACGAACAACCATTCATATATCCTCAGCCCTCGCCCTGCTGTTCGGCCTTGCCGCCTGCACGCAGGACGAAGCGGGCTTCCTACGGGAAGGGGCGGAAGGCACACCCATCGTCTTCACCGCCACGGGGCTGAACCCCGCCGCGACAGCCACCGCCGGCACCCGTGCCCCGGTGGACGGCAATTGGGAGGGTGTGCAGAGCGTGGCAGTCATGATGGACGGCACGGTGAAGACGTACAACGTGACGCTCTCCACCGCCGACCCCACCAGCGCCACGCTGACCTCCACCGCCCCGTACTACTGGACCAACCACAACGACATCACCGTCACAGCGTGGTGGCCCTACACCGCTGGCGAGACAACCCCACCTGCGGTAAAGGTAAAAGCCAACCAAAGTGCCCAGAAGGACTTTGAGGGCAGCGACCTCATCGTAGCCGACGGACAGAAGGTGACCTACGGTAGCCCCACGCTCCGCTTCACCCACCGCACGGCGCGAGTGACCATCGTTCTGACGGACTACACCGAGGGGCTGGCATCCGTGCAGCTGACGGGTCTCTCCACCGAAGGCGACAACCCGGATATAATCGTCCCGTATGACAAGGGCAGCAACACCTACACCGCTCTTGTAGCCCCGCAAAGTGTGGCAGCTGGCACGGCCTTCATTACCTGCACCTTCACTAACGGCAAGACCTTCGTTTATAAGATGAAGAATGCTACCGACTGGCAGGCGGGCGATGAATATACCTACACCGTCTCCCTCGCTGCGGCAAAAGACCCGGGCTACACCATAGAGAGCGACGGCAGCTACACCGTGACCTCCGCCGATGGTCTGATGAATATAGCCGAATTAGTGAACGGAGGTAAGACCGACATTAACATTACCCTCGACAAAAACATTGACCTCACAGGAAAAGACTGGACACCAATAGGCACAAGCATCAGCGACTCATACAAAGGCACCTTCGACGGTGGCGGCCATACTATTACGGGGCTGACCGTTACGACAAATGACAAATATGTGGGTCTGTTCGGCTATCTCAATAGTGCTGGTACGGTGAAGAACGTGGTGATGGAGGGCATACAGATAACAAGCAATCAAATAAATGGCGGCATTATTGGCGGCGTGGTAGGATATAGCTTGGGCACCATTGAAAACTGCTCGGTGTCGGGCAGCATCAGCGGCACGGTGTACGTCGGCGGTGTGGTGGGTGCTCAATGGGGCGGTTCCATCACCGGATGCAGTTCCTCTGCCACAGTGAAGGGAATGGTGTATGTCGGCGGCGTGGCAGGTCAGACGAATTCGAGTGCCACCCTGACCGCTTGCTATGCCACGGGCAACGTGATCATAGAAATAGACCCCAAAAAGAATATCGCTGGCGGCGGTCTGGTGGGAATGAACGCAGGAAGCAGCCTCCTTGCCGGCTATGCCACGGGGAACGTAACCAGTACGGGTAGTAGCACTGGCAAAGTACATATCGGCGGCTTTTTGGGAGATAACTACTCCACCGTGACCGCTTGCTATTGGAAGAACAATCATGAACAAGGTATCGGCTACAATAATAAAAGCACCAAAGCCACAGAGGTGGACGGCACTGACGTTACCTGGCAGAAAGCCGTTGATGCCATGAACACCGCCTTGCAGAACGCGGGTTCAAAGTGGCGTTACGAACTTAACGGAACATTGCCTACCTTGAAGAAGCAGTAAGCCGTTGCGGGCGGAAAAGTTCCGCCCGCAACGAACATTAACCGAAGTTTAACTCCTAAGCTGGGCAGGAGTATAAGGTGCCCAGCAATTATATCCCCACGCACTTCACGGGAAAATGACAAGGGTCTATATGCCACGATGATAGGTGGGCGTATAGACCCTTCATCGTGTCTTGATACCTGTTGGGTGGATAATATGGCAGTGTGGTGGTTATGGCGGTGTGGACACCGCCACTCCAGTAGCTGGCGTTATTGGCGACGTGGACGTCGCCGCAGTTGCCGACTGGAATGACGACGTCCACGTCGTCAACCTAATAAAAACGCTATGCACCTGAAAAATACGCTGATCCCATATTTCAGAATCCACTGCCAAACGAGCAACCAGAGACCTCAAAAAAATTGGCCATATTGCAAGGGCGGGTTCTGACAAAACCGGACGATGTGTTATTCTGAAATAACACCTGCCGTCAAGTAACATTGTCGGCATAGTAACGCCGTATTAAGGTTATAACTTGGTCAAAAGCGGCAATTATTTCTCGTTCAACATATCATATAATAAATATTTTTACTATTTTTGCGGCATTATATGAAGTCATTGGTCAGAGTGACGAGGGTCTAAGTAAATCATAGGTCAGAGTGACGGATTAATCATCAATCAAGACAATGAAAAGCAAGCAATCACTTCGTAACTAATAACTCTGACTGAAAACTTAATGCAATGGCAAAGAACACTATGGGAACTAAGTTGCCCCGGAAACTGGAGCAGAAAATGGCTCTTATGGGTGAGCAGATTAAACTTGCCCGACTGCGTCGTAACCTCTCGATTGCGCATGTTGCGGAGCGGGCTACCTGTTCCCCTCTCACTGTGAACCGCATTGAGAAAGGTTCTCCTACGGTCTCAATCGGCATCTATGCCCGTGTTCTTTATGCCCTGCAACTCGATGATGATCTTCTTTTGATTGCCAAAGAAGATACCCTCGGCAGAAATCTACAAGATTTGAATCTGAAACATCGTCAACGCGCATCAAAAAAGGAATAAGCCATGAAGAAACTATTTGTTTATGCCGATTTTGATTGGCTCTATACTCCTCAGTTGATTGGCGAACTTTCCTGCGATTCCGTGCGCGGCAGCGAGACATACGGCTTTTCGTATGATAAAGAGTGGCTTGCAAAATATGGCGATGTTTTTCTCAGTGAGGATTTGCAGAACTATACCGGCATCCAATATACTCGGCCGGAACGTGATATTTTCGCTTGCTTCTCCGATGCTCTCCCCGACCGCTGGGGACGCACATTGCTGAACCGTCGAGAACAGATCGCTGCCACCGATGAGAAGAGAGCCGTGCACCGACTGACGTCTTTCGATTATCTGATGGGAATTGACGATGCTTCGCGCATGGGCGGTTTCCGTTTTGCAGAAACGCCTGGCGGAAAATTCATCAACTGCGAGAAATCTGCCATGAAATCTTGGCGCACAGAAGCCCGCAGACTCGGATTGTCCCAGCGCGACATCGACATGTTCGCACCAAGATTCGATAAATGGATTGAATAGGCTATGTTGTAACATATCGGCTCAAATCAAGTGAAAAATGGCAAAAACCGGCTCAATCTGATATAAATTCTCGTGTCCGGCTCAACACACTCTTCCGAATCTTTGAGGGTCTTGGACGAAGAGTATCCTTGACCATCCTGTAAATAGACAATAAATTTCAGTCTGGCTCAAAAAAACTCACAAAAACAGTCGTAGTTTGAGCTATTATTGCTATATTTGCAACTTAATAGACGCAAGTACGACTATGGAAGAAAATATATACATGTTACCTGACAGTGAAATCCGCCGTCGGCTGGGACAAAAAATAAGGCATCTGCGACTCCGACAGAATCTCACTCAGACATCACTCGCAGAACAGGCGCAAATCTCATTGACGACACTAAAGAGAATCGAGAAAGGCGATATAAGCTATTTCGATTCCCTGATGCGCGTGCTTCGCATACTTGGCGAACTGGATGTGTTCTCGCCACTCATCAAGGAAGATGAGATGAGTCCCAACGAATATTTCGAGTTTGTCGAAGCAAGCAAGAAGAAGCAGCGCAAACGCGCAAGCGGTAACAACAAGACCCACACACAATCTAATACCGAGGAATCAGAATGGTAGATATAGCAAGAGTTAACCTGTATGGTCAACCCGTCGGGACATTCCGATGGGACCACAACCGCCAGCTCGCTCATTTCGAGTATGCCGAAAGCTTCATAGGCAAAGGTCTTGAACCTTCGCCGATTCTAATGCCTGTGCGTCAGGGAAGAATATATTCATTCTCCGACATAGGTCGTGAGACGTTCAAGGGACTTCCCGGTATGCTTGCAGATTCATTGCCCGATACCTACGGCCGGGCATTGTTCGACCGCTGGCTTGCGCTGACCGGGCGTAGCAGCGGAAACGCTGTGGAGACGCTATGTTTTCTTGGGAAACGCTGTATGGGAGCGTTGGAGTTCGAACCGGCCATGGATGCGCCCTATGGTACCGATGTCAGAATAGAACTTGATTCCCTTGTTGAAGTGGCAAGCGAGGCATTGTCTGAAAAGGAAGAGTTCGGAGCTCATCTTGAAGAGGACAAGAAGGGGGCGATAGCCGAAATAGTGCGACTTGGCACCTCTGCCGGAGGACAAAGGGCCAAAGCCATCATAGCCTACAACCCATTGACCGGGGAAGTTCGTTCAGGACAAATTGACGCTCCTGAAGGCTTTGACTATTACCTGATAAAACTCGACGGTGTAACCGCCGAGGCCGGATTCAGGGAAACGCAGAATTTCGGTCGGCTGGAATACTCTTTCTATCGGCTTGTAAAGGAATGTGGCATAGAAATGTCGGATTGCAGTCTGATAGAAGAGAATGGACGCGCCCACTTTCTCACCAAGCGTTTTGACCGTCAGAATGGTGAGAAAATTCACATGCAGACTCTTTGCGGTATAGCGCATTATGATTATCGTAATCCCCGTTCATACTCTTACGAGCAGGCGTTCAACGTGATGAGGGCATTGAGACTGCCATACTCACAGGCGCAGGAAATGTATCGTCGCATGGTATTCAACGTTGTAATCCGCAATCAGGATGACCACACCAAAAACATATCCTTCCTTATGGACAGACAAGGCAAATGGACTCTTTCGCCGGCCTACGACATGGGATTTGCCTATAATCCGAAGGGTGGATGGACAGCACAGCACCAGATGTCGATTAACGGGAAGTTTGACGACATAACCCGACAAGACCTTTTGGAATTTGCGAAACGCAACAATATAAAGGAAGCTACTGAAATAATCGACCGTATTGCCGAAGTGTCTTCACACTGGCCTCTCTTGGCAAGAGAATGTGAAGTTCCCCAGCCCATGATAGATGCCATTATGCCTAATTTGAAGCTATCCATATAATACATCCTTCTTCGCAAAGATTTCCATAATCATGAAAACATATCCAGACAAAGACATTAGCCACTAAACCGCATATATGCAATATTTTAAGCTTTATGCCATCAATCAGCACAATATTGAACAATTATGATAACTGGCGGTAACGTATAGTCCTGTCAATTTATTGGTCATGAGGGATGATTCCAACGCTAATTTTATTAACTTTGCAATGTGAAGAAGGATGTACATCAGCTTGCTTCAACCAATTGAGATTAACCTAAAATCAGCCTATTAACCATTTAATACCATATGAACCTGAAACGTATAACGATTCTTTGCGCCGCGGCCATCGGTCTGATGACGGCGGCTACGGCGGCGACGCCGGTGTATCTTGACAAGACACAGCCCATTGAGAAGCGCGTCGACGACGCCCTGTCGCGCATGACTCTCGAGGAGAAAGTGGCGCTCTGCCACGCACAGGGCAAATTCTCGTCGCCCGGAGTGCCCAGACTCGGCATTCCCGAACTGTGGATGAGCGACGGCCCCCACGGCGTGCGCGCCGAAATAAACTGGAACGACTGGGGATATTCCAACCGCACCAACGACTCGATCACCGCATTCCCGGCACTTACGGCTCTGGCGGCCACGTGGAATCCGGCAATGTCGGCGCTCTACGGCAAGAACGTCGGCGAAGAGGCGCGCTACCGCAAGAAGGACGTGCTGCTCGGTCCCGGTGTGAACATCTACCGCACGCCTCTCAACGGCCGTAATTTCGAATACATGGGCGAAGATCCCTATCTGGCCGGCGTGATGGTAGTGCCTTACATCCAGGAACTTCAGAAGAACGGAGTGGCCGCCTGCGTGAAGCATTTCGCACTGAACAATCAGGAGAAATGGCGCGGCAACATCAATGTGAAGCTGTCCGACCGGGCGCTGTATGAAATCTATCTTCCCGCCTTCAAGAAGGCCGTGCAGGAGGGCAAGGTATGGAGCATCATGGGCGCCTACAACAAGATCTGGGATGAGCATTGCTGCCATAACGCCCGGCTGCTCAACGATATCCTTCGCGGGGAATGGGGCTTTGACGGTGTTGTGATCACCGACTGGGGCGGCGCGCACGACACGCGTCAGGCTGCCCTGAACGGCCTCGACATCGAGATGGGCTCATTTACCAACGGCCTCACCTCGGAGTCCGGGTTCGGTTACAACCAATATTATCTGGCCGATCCATATTACAATATGATCAAGAGCGGCGAGGTGCCCGAATCGACCGTCAACGACAAGGCGCGCCGCATACTGCGCCTGATTTTCCGCACGGTTATGGACACCAACAAGCCTCTGGGCTCGCTCACCACTGACGAGCATTACGCTGCGGCCAAAGAAATCGGCGACCAGTCGATCGTGCTGCTCAAGAATACGGGCATCCTGCCGCTCGCTCCCAAGCCCGGCATGAAAGTGCTTGTGGTAGGTGAAAACGCCACGCGGGCTCTCAACCAGGGAGGCGGCTCGTCGGAACTGAAGGTGAAGGACATGTTCTCGCCGCTCGACGCTCTGCGCAAGGTGTACGGTCCCGGTGTGAAATACGCCATGGGATATAAGACGGGACGCCCGATGTACGCTATGGAAGACACCATCCCCGTCAGCGTGCTCGACTCGCTGCGCGACGAGGCCATAGCCATGGCCGGGGAGGCGGATTACGTGATCTACATCGGCGGCCTCAACAAGAACGCCTATCAGGACTGCGAGTCGACCGACCGCCGCGAGTACAACCTGCCCTGGAATCAGGACGCCCTGATCGAAGGCCTCGTCAAAGCGAATCCCAATGTGATTGTGGCCAACGTGTCGGGCAACGCCTATGCCATGCCCTGGATCGACAAGGTGCCGGCGGTGCTGCAGAGCTGGTATCTCGGCACGATGATCGGCCCGTCGATGGCCGACGTGATCTCGGGCAAGGTGAACCCCAGCGGCAAGCTCCCCTTCTCCTTCCCCAAAAAGCTTGAAGATAACGGAGCCCACCATTACGGCGAGATTTCATATCCCGGCATCGAGAGCGAGATTGCCGGCAATGCCGCCGACGACCTGAAGGGTGCCGACGTGAGCGCGGGCCGCGACCCGCAGCAGGAGTATCTGGAGGATATTCTGGTGGGTTACCGCTGGCACGACACGAAGAAGATTCCGGCCCTCTTCCCCTTCGGCCACGGTCTCAGCTACACGAACTTCAAGTACGGCAAAGCCACGCTTTCGACCAGGACTGTCGGACCCGACGGCACGGTGACCGTAACGGTGCCCGTAACCAATACAGGCAAAGTGGCCGGCCAGGAGGTGGTGCAGCTCTACATCGGTGACGACAAGGCACGCGTTCTGCGTCCGCAGAAAGAGCTGAAAGGCTTCGAGAAGGTGACGCTCGCTCCTGGAGAGACGGCTCAGGTGACCTTCACCGTATCGCCCGACGATCTGAAATTCTTCGACGATGCCAAGCATGAATGGGTGGCCGAGCCCGGCACCTTCACAGCCTATATCGGCTCATCTTCGGCCGACATACGCGCCAAGGCTTCCTTCAGGCTGAAATAAACTCAATTGATTGGCTTGCGGGTGGAGAGCTTCCCCACTCCCTCCAAATAAATTTAAGGCTTCAGATATCAGGCGTTCGAGCCCGATTTCTGAAGCCTTAAACATAACGCTTATATTCTTTATTTAGGCATCGTTCCGGACCTTGATGACGCAGTCGGCCGGAGCCTTGATGTTGTCGTCGAGTGTCACGCTGCCGATTTCGTCGGCAACAATCTCGCCCGACATGGGGTTCTTGATATTGGTTATCGCACCGCGAATATCGGCATGAAGCGTCGAATATTCGAATGCGCGGTCGCAAGCAGGGTCGAACGTGCAATTCTCGAGCGTCAGGTCGTGGGCATAGCACAGAGGCTGCTCGCCCGAGATATGGCAGTTCACGAGACGCAGATTGCGCGAATGCCATCCCAAATACTCACCGTTGAGCTCGGAATCATAGACGGTGACATTCTCGGATTCCCACAAGGCGTCCTTGGTTGTGATTTTGGCATTGCGGATCACGGCGTTGCGTACATACTGGAACACATATTTGCTGTCGCTCTGCAGGCCGTCGACCTCGATGTCGCTGCTCAGCATGAACGGATACGTACCGCCCTTCAGCACCAGATTCCGCCCCTTGATTCCCTTGCAACGCCAGAACATCTCGTCGGCATCGTTGAGCGTGACATCCTCAAGCTCCAGATTCTCCATCTCGCGGAACAGTTTCGGTGCGTCGGCCACCGTATCGGTCATCTTCAGATTCCGACAGTACCACAAGCCGGAGCGGCCGCCGACCGCGAAGTAACAACGTTCGATCAGGAACCTGTCGACATGCCAGAAAGGATAATTGCCCTCGAACACGCAGTTTATGGCCTCGATGTCGCTGCATTCCTTGATAGCCGACTCGCCGTCGCGTATCGTAACGTTCTCAAGTCGCACATTGTGAGTGTTGAAAAGCGGGCGCTCGCCACCGAATTCCTTGTCCTTTATAATCGTCATCATGTTTCTGATATTAGCATTTACTAAATTAACGTAAAATTGTGTCAAAATACTACAAATCATCCGACAATGTCAGACCGCATTGATTAATAACATACTGCTGCACTGAGTTTCAAAACAGGAGAACAGGAGAAACAGGAGGCTATGACAATAAAGCAATTGGAATGGTAGAACAGTTGAAAAAATCTTGCGATTTTTTGGAGGAGAACAGCTGACTGGAACGACGACGTCCACGTCGTCATTCCGGTCACATACATCAGCGGCTACTGGAGTGGCGGTGTCCACACCGCCATAAAAAACGCTATGCACCGGAAAAATCCACTGACCCTTTAATATTAGGAATTGTAAGATATATAAACGAAGCGAGGCTACCCGCCTAAGTGGTAGCCTCGACTTTACCTTTTTTTAGAGTGCTAAATGGAGCGACTAAAGTCTCCAGAAGCACTATGACGTTGCAAAGGTAGTGATTTTATTTGATGTGGCAAATTTTTCAGAAAATTTCTCGCTAACAAACTCATATCAAGGAGAAATCAGGAATCAACGGCTTAAGATTGGGAGAAGCATTGCACAGATCCTCAAAGAGGCTCTTGATTTGCTTGATCATGTCATTAGCTCGATTGGCTGAAATCGTTCCCATTATATAGCTTATAACACGGATGGCTCCGATGATGTTGTTGCGCTCCGCCGAATTGTACGCTGCCGGCCCTCGGCGAATTGCCTGAGGAAGGCGTAAATCATACAAAAGCAGACCGTGAGCACAGGCATTGCGGACTTGCCGGATAGTGTGCATATAGCTCTCGAAGGTTACGACCTGACGGATGCCGAACTCATGGGCGACGAAGATTTTATCATCGCGCTCTTTCAACTGCTCGTAGAGTTTCATCACGGCTCCGAATGTCATAAATTCGAGAGTCTTCCACGCCGGAGCGAAGCGGTCATTGGGATTGTTCTGGTGGTGTCTATGGATAACCGGATTGCGCTTGAAGTCGGATGTATAGACTTTACGTTCGAACTCGCGGGCGTAAGGACGATTGACGACTACAGGACTCACGAACCATACCGGATTGGTATTGTACTTGTTGGAGAGGTGGTATATAAGCGAAGTGCGGAAAGCTATCTCGATACGGTTGAGATAGCGCATGAGCAACAGACGGAGGTCAAAATCGAAGTAATAGAGATTGACCGCATCCTCTAACGAAGCACCCTCTACATACTCGTGTGTACGGTTGCGAAGTGCGGGATAAGATTTCTCAAACGGGAACAGATAAAAGCCAAGGCGGTAATATCCTATGTCAAGCAGGATTTCTCGTGCCTTGTCTGGGTCGTTGACAGTAAGCCCCCTTGATTTCAGAAGGTCAAGCTGTTGGTCTATTGTCGTTGCTGATTTCGCCATATACAAATTTGAAGTATGCGAAATTACAAATAATCTGCGAGATGGAGAAACGAAACATTATCCGCGTTGCCGATTTTCGGCAACGTAAAATGCGTTAGGGATAGACCGCGAAGCAGACGCGAGACTTGTTCGAGCGACCCCTTTCGGTCGAGACCATAGACTCGGCTCACGGTAGCCCGACGGCGAATAATAATCGCCGCATCGCCCAAAATTTATTACATTTCATTAGTGTCCACTAAAAAATCATAAGAGCACCTTGAAATTATTGAAATTCAATTTGTTATAAGCGATTTTGCGGCGCAACGATTTGAAATTACTTTTGCGGTCATAATCAGACCGATATGCATAAAGACCCATTCGTTTTTTCCCAATTAGTTCAGTTTATGAACCGAAGCAAGTTCAATCGCATAGTAGCCAAGTATGACGGTGACAAGTATATCAAGAGCTTTTCGTGTTGGAATCAGTTACTTACGATGATGTTTGGACAGCTGACCAACCGTGAGAGCCTTCGGGATCTTATCGTCGCTACCGAGGCACACTCTGGAAAGCTCTACCATCTCGGCATGGGGAAGTCAGTGACACGAAGCAATCTTAGCAAGGCCAATGAGCAGCGCGACTATCGCATTTTCGAGGAATTCGCCTACTACATGATAGAGCTGGCCAAAAGCAAAAGACATACCGAGATATTCAAGCTCGGCGGGAATGTCTACGCTTTTGATTCGACTACCATAGACCTCTGTCTGACAGTGTTCGACTGGGCGAAATTCAGACGAAACAAAGGTGGCATAAAGGTGCACACACTGTATGATATAGAAGCTCAAGTACCTGCATTCGTGCATATTACTGCAGCATCGGTATTTGATTCCAAAGCTATGCCCGAGATACCGCTTGAAGCTGACGCCTACTACATATTCGACCGGGGCTACAACGATTTCGCCAATCTTTTCCGTATCCACACCATCGGAGCCTGCTTCGTGGTCCGAGCCAAAAGTAACCTTAAGTACAGGGTTGTCAGCTGGAAAAGAAGGCTACCCAAGGGCGTGTTGTCGGATTCGATTATCGAGTTCACCGTCTATAAAAGCTCCAAGGTTTACCCAGAAAAACTTCGGAGAGTGGTGTATCAGGATGATGAGACAGGTGTTATCTACACTTATCTCACCAACGATTTGGAGTCTTCCGCGCTCGTCATCGCCAACCTATACAAGAACCGCTGGAGTGTGGAACTATTCTTTAAATGGGTCAAGCAGCACCTCAAAATCAAGAAATTCTGGGGAACGTCAGAAAATGCGGTACGCATCCAAATATATTGTGCAATAATAACTTACTGTCTCGTGGCGATAATGCAGCACGATATGAAACTGGAGCGAAGTGTCTACGAAGTTCTTCAGATTCTTGGGATCTCGCTTACCGACAAAACCCATATACGGGACTTGTTCGACAAAAAGAATATCAACGATGTCAAATTACTCTGTGGTTCAAGTGAACCGAATTTATTTAATTTTTAACCCCGTTCATTTTTAGTGGACAGTAGTGAGTCCATATATAAAGAAAGCCCCTCGGAGGTGTCCGAAGGGCGTATGAGTTTGGGATTAACTCGCCTACGCTCGTTGAGCTAAAGGTTGAAACCGAATGACCGAGACCGTGGCTCGGTTCACTAAAGCCCGGCGGCGGTGCCGGATTTCCATAAGAAAACCCCGACAATCACTGCCGAGGTTTCACAAGGTATGAAATACTGTTTCTAAAGACGTTTCATTTCTTCCTCTGCCGCCGATGAGCCTTTGTATTTGCTCTTTCGGGGCTGGAAGTTGTAGATGATATTGAGTGCGACGCCCCTGCGGTCGTAGCTCTGACGTTTGTCTACAAACACGCCGTAGGTGTTCATTGTCCAGTCATTGTTTGCAGTGTTGAATATATCGGTGGCAGATAGTTTGACGGTCAGAGATTTATTGAAGAACGTCTTTCCGACTGAGGCATCCATCGTAAACCATGTAGTGCCGAAACGGTTGGTGTGCATGTCTCCCTGTGTCTGACCGTTGATGTTGGCAGTTATCAACCATCCGTGAGGCAGCGCAAAGGTGTTGTCGAAATAATATGAGAATATCGGCTTGTCATACCTGGTATTGTCAAGGGTAAGCCATTGCCGGTACATACCGAGGGTGACGTTGGGAGTCCAACGGCGTATGGGCTGACTCCATACGAGACATAGACTCAGAGCCGACACATCGATGTTTTCCGGGTGCATAAGCAACTGAAGATTGTCAGCCGGATAAAGTTGCTTGACAAAGGCGTATGTGTCAAGTGAACGTGTGAAATCAGCCTGTAGCATGAAGCCTTTCCACATACCGAAAAGCTGAATGTCGTGCATCTTTTCATCGCGCAGTGCCGGATTGCCTCCCTCTATTTCGTGCAGCCCTGTGTAGCTCAACGAGCCTGTAAGTTGCGAATATGGCGGTTTCACCGTAGTCAATTTATAACTGAGGCTTATCTGCGATTCTTCGTTGAACGAATATCCGAGCGACAGGTCGGGGGTAAGCAGATGGTCGCGGCGGCTTACATCTTCATCACGTTTACCGTCAACCTTGAAGTCGTAATCGTCATATTCGTATCTTGCTCCTACTGACAAAGAGAACTTGCCGAACATACGCGCCCAGGATGCGAAAAGTGCCGCGGAGGCCTGCCGTGCATCGGTCAAGGATGAAGGGATATATTCGCTGACGGTGTTGTTAAGCATACGGTAGTCGAGCGAAGTGTGGGTGTAACTGTCCTGTGTACCGACTGTAAAATCTCCTTTCCAAAGAGGAAAATTCAGATACAGTTTCCCGGCCCATAGGGTGGACTCCCTGCGGTCGGTAGAATTTACATCGGGATTTGTAGATTCGGGATAAGTGGTAGCCACATTGTTGCATTCGTGTGACTTACGGAAGTCTCCGTCGAAATGCAGCAGGTATCTGTCGGCAAACGTATTCTCATAATACAGTGATGCCAAATGGCTGTACGCACGGATTCGTTTATCGATGTCGCGAAGAATCGGCGCATCATTGTTCAACCACTCCGAGCCGGTGTTGTTGAAGTCTCCGCGCTCAGGATTATAGCGATAGTACGCGCCAAAAGATTGCGAGCCATGAGAATAGTTGAAGCCGCCTTTGACTACTCCGGTCGTTGTCGGATAAGAATTGTGCTGGCTGCTGCCAACCACTGTTTCGATCCCATTGTATAGAAGAGTGTTGGTGGTAGTTCCTTTGGCGAGAGAATTATTACGGTTTATGGTGCCGTTTACAAAGAGTTCCCAGTCGCCGAGGCGGTAACTGAGGCCGAGATCATCCATGACAGACCATTTGCGGCGGCGCTGAAGCTGAAATTGGTCGGTCAACGACAGCCCCTGCACGAAATTGCGCCGGGTCGTGATTTTAAGCACGGCTCCCGTGGTGCTTTCGTATGCCGCTCCGGGAGCCATGAGCAATTCCACCTTCTTGAGGTTTGAGGAAAGAAGCTGTTGCAACTCCTGCTCGTCGCGCATCGGTCGCCCGTCTATGAAGATTTCGATATTGCTCTTGCCGATAACACTGACCGAGTTGTCAGCGACCTTGATCATGGGCAACTGCGCGAGCACATCGAGGGCGTTGCCGAGGTCGGCAAGGTTAGAGCCGGGAATGGTTGTGACGAGAGTCGAGCCGACAAGTTTTGTGGCCGGTTGCTTTGCGGTGACTACAACTTCTTGCAACTGTCTGGTGAGACTGTCGGTCGCCTCCTGATTCTGTGCATAACCGCTTTCTGCCATGAGAAAGACGGTCAGAATGGAGATTAGAATTTTAGATTTCATGCTTTGCGGATTTTTTCTGCAAAGCAAATGAAAATGGGGCAATCAAGTCCGAAAATTTGTCTGACTTTTATCTGACAAATTATGACAATACAGTATATCAGCTTGTTACGCGAAGCTCGTAAGAGTCGCCCCGGTTGCATACAATCTCCAGATTGGCCTCGGAGAGTGCGGACTTGGTGCGTCTTACAAGGGTGTAGAGGGATTCTTCTGCATTGCTTTTATTATCCCACAAGGTCTCGCACAGTGTCCGCTTATCCACTTTCATATCAGGCGCGTCAAGAAGCATCTGGGCGAACTGTCGTTGCATGGGTGTAAGTTTGATGCCGTTGAGAGAAGGCGATGCGGGAACGGCTGCAATCTCGGTTACGGAGATTTCCGGCGTTCTTTTTCTCCATACAAACATGCCGGTCAAGGAAAGGATTGAAAGCGAGAACAGAATCCCCGGCAGTGTCTGGTCAGACGCGCTGAAAACGGATGCCATTGAGCAGTCGGCAAAACCCTGAACCTTTATTGCGAATCCGTCGGCGGCAAGTTCCGGCACAAGCATGATGGAATCCGATGCGATTTTGTTTCCCCGGATATTGGGCGCGGCATTCTTCTTGTCAACCAAAGCAAGTGTGAAATAAGCCTCGTCTTTCAGAGAATTATTTCTGAAGTTGACATCGGAGGCTTCATATATCAGCGGTTTGTGTGTGGTTTCGTACATCTGACGTATGGCGGCGATGGTGTCGGGACGAGTCCACAGTTCACTGTTCTCATTAGCCAACGCAAGCATAGCGTCATTGAGATCTTCAGTGATGTTTTGCTTAGCCGTTGAATAGGAGAAGCAACAGGAAATCACCGATGCAATCATGAAAGCCAGAGGGATGAACATCCCGTAACGAAGTGCGGAACCGTTATTGGCAGTTGAGTTGTCGTGCTTCATAGGAATGACGGATTATATTTATCCCACAGTAATAATCGGTTGTCCGAAGAAAGTTGACAGCATGGCGAGGGTTGAGATAGTGAAGTTATGCTCGCCACTCAGCCATCGGGTTATCTCATTGGGTCGCTTGCCGAGGGCTTCGGCAAACTGCTTTTTATTCAGACCCTTTTCATGCATCAGTGTGTCAAGCCTGTTGGAGATAGCAAACGAGAGCCGGGTTTCCTCCCGTTTCTCGCGGGGAATCTCATTGAAAATCTCCTGTAAAGAAATGTTGGCGGTCCTCATACTTCAAAGGTTTTGTCAGTTATAATCTCCTTTTCCGTAATCTCCACATTGCCCGAACGAACTTCCTGTTTGAGCAGCCTTTCAAATTTCTGCAAGTCCATGACGTAGCCCTGCAATGTTTCGTTTTCCTCGTATGTCCGGCTGTTCTTCACATCGCCGTTGCCGAGAACAAGAATCTTGTCTGTAAGGCGCAGACAATACAAGCGAAGTTTGGATTTGAGTACAGGCAACGCAACGACCGAATCGTTCATTTTGCCCTCTCTGCGGAAGTATCGTTCCAGCGCGCCATTGGAGAGAATCTGTTCAACAAATCTCATTATTGCCTGAAAGTCAGGATTCAACTCGGCATCTTGTCTGAACTTGGTAACGAATTTTTCAAATTCGCTCATATCATCAGACAGGAACTGAATCGTATACATAGTGCAGCTGTCGCTGCTGTTGACTAAAAGGAGTTCTACTTCGCTCATAAGGCTTTGCGTTTGTAATTACAACGCAAAGCAACAAAAAATGTTTTACATAAATGTAAACATTGGAGAATTTTTTACAATACGCCGCTTGAGACAGCGAAAAAGTGTCGTGGAACGGGAATTTTTCGCAGCCGATGTAGAGGGTATCGAAAGCGTCGGTGCCGTCGGTGCGGTGTTCGAGCAGGTCTTCTTCGGACTCGGCGATTTTTTGCCTCCCATGCGGTCGGCGAGCTAAAGGTTCGCCGGACTTGTCCTTGTGGAAGCCGTTGCGGCCACGGCTGACACCTGCGGACTGGACGGCCAGGATAAGGTCTTCGTTGTTTGAACGGTTGAAGAACGGCATGAGCCTTTGCTTTCCGGCATAGGCGTTCTTGACGAGAAGATACTTCCCATCATAGTGCGTCGGGGTTGCCTCATTCTCTTAATTTTTCATCGGCATTCGGCGATTGGTCAATTCCGAGGTACACGGACTCGATGCGCCAGCCGTGCTGCTCGAACTCCTTAACCACATTATAATGGAAGACCTGGTCGTTGACGGCATAGTTTGAGCCGAGGGCCGTAGCATCGTAATAATAGACCACGGTCTTGTTGCGATGCGCGGTGTAATAGCGGCAGAAGTCCTCGCCATGTGCTATCGCTGATTATAGCAATGCCTTCTATAACATTGTCCAAGATGGCGGAAGATACAGATTATTCGCATAGTGCACAGGATATACTGCGATATTTGGATATTTTGTGAAAAATATGGGGTTTGAGCGCGATTATGTGGCAAAAAAGTAGTAAATTTGGCAGAAGTATAGAAATGACGATTGACGACATAAAGGCATTGATTGTGGCGGACGAGTCACGGACTCTGGAGCTAAAGAAGACTACCGGCGAACTTAAAGACGGTATGCACTCGGCGTGTGCGTTTCTGAACACCGATGGCGGTTGGCTGATATTCGGAATAGCACCTAAGTCGCTTAAAATATTAGGACAGGAAGTTACGGACTCTACACAGCAAGAGATAGCCAAAGCTATCACCGGATTAGAGCCCGCTGTCGATGTGAAGATACATTATGTTGATGTGCCTGACCGTCCGGGGAATAAAGTGATTGCCATGCACTTCGATGGCTGGGTATGGGGCGAGCGTCCGCATACCTTCCACGGATGCCCATATTATAAAGTCGAAAGCACAACGAAGGTAATGCCGCACGAGATGTATGATGAACGAATCCGGGCGCATCAGCCTCAGATTTATGCATGGGAGCGTCAGATGGCAGATGGTGTTACGCTTGCTGATTTGAACGAGAAGCATATCAGAGGGTGCATCCGGCTTGGCGTTGAGGGCGGTAGAATCCCTGCAAGCGCAATGAGTGCGCCTATTGATGACACTCTGGCGAAATGGAATCTGCTGAAAAACGGCAATCCGACCAATGGAGCGGTGATGCTTTTCTCAAACAATATCGAAGAGTATCCGCAGTTTCGGCTTCGGATGGCCCGATTCTTGGGTACGGATAAGAATGAGTTTATCGATAACCAACGTGCCGAGGGCAACTTCTTCGACCTGCTTGACGCAGGTATGGCTTTCTTCTTCAAGCACCTCAATCTCAGCGGAAAGATTACAAACCACAGCCTTCAGCGCGAAGAACGCCTTGAAGTGCCATATCACGCTTTGCGCGAAGCATTGATCAATAGTCTGTGCCATCGTCAATGGGAGAAGCATAATTTGACAGGAAGTATCGCAATCTACGATGACCGCATCGAGATTGCAAATCCCGGCATATTCCCTCCTCAAATCTCACCCGAATCCATCAAGGAGCCGCATGAGTCATACCCCTATAATCTAAAGATTGCCGAAGCTCTTTACAAATCAACCTATCTGGAAAGCTGGGGTTCCGGAGCAAAACGTATAATGGATGCCTGCCGCGAACAAGGCGTCGAGGAACCTACATGGCGTTGGGACGGAGGCTTTGTAATCGTAACCTTCAAACGACCCGGCAAGGCATCCCATGAACAAGACGCTAATACCCCGCCAGTTCCAAACCTGCACTCTACCAGTACCCCACCAGCACCCCACCAGTTCTCCACCAGTTCTCTACCAGTTAAAAGGTTGATAGAGAAGGTCAGTGATGATTTTATGACAGTATGGCAACTTGCCGAACTATGTGGATTAAAGGATATAAGATATTTCAGAAAGAATTATCTTAACCCGGCATTAGTGGAAGGTGCTATTGAGCGGCTTTATCCTGACCAGCCCAACCATCCGCGACAAAAGTATCGCTTGACAGAAGTTGCAAAGGAGTGGAAGAATAAGAACATCCCAAAGAAACCAAAGAACTCCACAAAGAAATAGTTGAATAGTAATTTTGCAAATATGTTGACAGAAGGACTTACGCATACCAGCGAAATGCGCGTAGAGGAACGCCACACGGCACGGGCTATCGGGTCGGGCGATCTGGAAATCTGCGCCACACCGGCCATGATTGCGCTGATGGAAAACGCGGCCATGCTGGCCGTAGCCAATCAGCTAACCGACGAGGAAACAACCGTCGGCGGATTTATCGAAGTATCTCATCTGAAACCCACCGCTAAAGGGAATGTGATCCGGGCCACTGCTCTGCTTACCAAGATCGACGGCCGGAAACTGCATTTTGCAATCGAGGCTTTCGAAGGGGAAAAAGCAATAGGGCGCGGAACGCATATCCGCGTCATCGTAAACCGTGATAAATTCAATTCTCGCATTCGCGAAAATTGAGGTTTAAAAGTTTAAGAGTTTAAAGGTTAACGGACTAAGAATGCGATACGCGATAATCGGCACCGGGGCGATCGGGGGATATTACGGGGCCAAGCTGGTCCGCGCGGGCCGGGACGTTCACTTCCTGCTTCACAGCGATTATGAATATGTACGCCAGCACGGGCTTCGCATAGAGTCGTGCGACGGTGACTTCACATTGCCGCATGTCAATGCCTACCGGCGTGCCGCCGACATGCCTGCATGCGACGTGGTGATTGTGGGCATGAAAAATGTCAACAACCACATGCTGCCGGATTTGGTAAGGCCCGTATTGAAGCCTGGCGGAATTGTGCTGCTGATACAGAACGGCATCGGTGTGGAGGCCGATATGCAGAAGGCGCTGCCCGAAGCGCAGTTAGCTGCCGGCCTGGCGTTCATCTGCTCGGCCAAGGCCGGTCCGGGCCTGATCCGCCACCAATGCTACGGAAGCATCAACATCGGCAATTACTCGTGCCGCGACCGCGAGCTGTTCGACAGGTTATTAGAGGATTTGCAGGATGCCAGCATCAAGGCCGCCGAAGTGGACTACGCCACCGCGCGCTGGCGCAAGGCCGTGTGGAACATGCCGTTCAACGGTATGACCGTGGCGCTCGACACGCGCACCGACCTGTTGCTGAAGAATCCCGCGACACGACACCTTATCCGCGAGCAAATGATGGAAGTGGTCGGTGCCGCGCAGGCACTCGGCGTTCGGGGACTTGACGAGAAATTCGTCGACAAGATGATAGCCGACACGTTGACAATGACCCCCTACTCCCCTTCGATGAAACTCGATTACGACAACGGCAGGCCGATGGAGATATACTATCTATACACACGTCCCATCGAGGAGGCCCGCAAAGCCGGCTTCTCAATGCCGCGCCTCGCCATGCTCGAAGCCGAGCTCCGCTTCAAGCAGGAAACAAGCGGGATCAGTCCTTGGGAAAAGCATTATAAAGGGTGAAAATGCCCAGAGCCAGGAAGGCTACGAGCAGGGCGATCATGACGCCGAGATGCTCCATGGGTTCCAGCCAGATCTCCTTCATGATGCCGATGTGGCCCAGCACCTCGACAAAGGTCCAGAATACGATCACCGTGGCTATCGACATGCGGATATTCGCTCCCCAGGAGCGAAGCCGCAGTTGCTTCCTGAACATAAACGCCGAACCGATCAGGCATCCCGCGGCGATGGCCAGCGTAACCGGATGAGTGTCACCCAGAAAATTGGTGTCGTAGCAGAACATCAGAAGCAGATAGCATGCCCATAGGATCATGTTCAGCTCCATGAAGGTCACGATCGAGGCATGGCGTGTGGCGGGACGCACCACGATGATGTCGCGCTTGCGGCCCAGCAGCCGCTTCTGACACCAGGTGAAAAAGTTGCATCCGCTGCGGATACTGAACAGGTAGATAACGGCGAACATCATAAAGAAACCGAACGTGGCCGGAAGTATCAGATACTCCGGTTGAGTGACATTGCCGGTCACCGGATCGGTGTAAGGTTGCATTCCATAACGGTCAACATAGTATTGCAGCAGGAACTCCACCCATCCGGTCCAGAACAGCAAACCGCCGAATAGTCCACAGAGCGTCTGACGCAGGTCACCGCGCACAAACACGCCGGCCACGGCTATCAGCAGGCCCGCCAGACCCATTAAGAACGCGCATATATGCAACGGGCCCGGAGCCATAAAATGTTCCATCAATTTCATCGCGGCATGTCCGAGCGGCATCGTGAAAAGCACCAGCAAAAAAGACGCCACTGACTTGCCGACATATTTCTTTGTCGCCATAACGTATTGTTTATCTAATGTTTAAAAGCGTACCTGCAAGAGTGTGTTAAATTCAAACACTCTAAGGAATATCGAAGCTGAATCCTGCCTGAAAATTAATACCGTCGGTCAGCGGACAGTTCAGATAATAATACTTCGGCCGGTAGTTGAAAAGATTGTCGAGAGCCAGCGTGAGACGTATCCGGCCGATAAACAGCTGCGACACCGACAGTTTCCAGAGTGTGTAGGGCGGATATTTCACCGACACGGTTCCGGCCGACAGGTCGTAATAGTCGCGGTATTCTACATTTGAGATGCCCGACAGCGCCCGGCCGTTGATCGAGACGCGCAGCGAATACTTGTCGCTGAATTTCTTGTCCCAGTCGCCACGGGCCGTGAGGGAGTGTTTGCGCGCCGGTATATATTGGCTGGCGACGAAATTGCCATCCTTTCCGCGTCCCGTGTGCTCGTCGGTATAGGCGTATGTTATGCGCGCCGAGAGGCCGTTGTTCCATCGGCCCTGCAGCGCCACCTCGGCACCTAAAACCGAGTAATGGTCCAGATTCACATAATCCAGGTAGAGCTGCGTGTCGCCGTCGGGACGATAATATGGCACGCCCGTTGTGATGCGGTTACGGATGTTGTTGTAATAGCCCGACACAGTGACATTGTAATGTCCGTGGGTATACTCGGCCGACAAACTGACATTGTGGCTGCTTTCGGGTTTGAGCAGCGGATTGCCGTTAACGATCCAGATGCCGGCCATATCGAACTGATAATACTTCTCCTTGAGCGTCGGCGCGCGGAAACCCATACCGTAGCTGAGGCGCAGCGTCAGGTCGTAACGCGGACTGTAACGCGCCGAAATCTTGGGCGTGACATGCGAATCATGGCCGTCGGAAAAGTAATCGTAACGCAGGGCGCCAACCAGTTCCCACTGAGGCGAGATTGTCCAGTCGTACTGCATGAAGGCGTCGGCCGACAGCTGCGAACGCGACCCGACGGCAAGCCGGTCATTGCGCATGTAGTCGCGCATGAAATCGGCGCCGGCCATAAAGGTGCCCTTTTCGCCGGTCCACCATGTATAGAGAGCGCGGACACTGTTCTGGACATTGCTGTAATTGCGCACGTCGAGATGGCTGATTTTATAGTAAGTCGACTTGTCGTACTGGTCGAACGAATAGGCCACTTCCAGCCGATGGTCCTTGGAGATATCCCATTCGGCCTTGAGGCCGGCACTGAAATCGCGGTAACGCTCGGGCGAGTCGTCGACACGGCGCAGCTGACGGAAGAAGTATCCGGCGCGGCCCGTAATTCGCAGGCTTTTGACAGGCGTAACCGACAGCCGGTCGCGGAAATTCCAGACCTCGTTGCCGTAGATGGTGCTCACGACTCGGGTCACAGGATTCGGCGCACTGTGTACATCGTAATTGTCGATCGAGCTGCGGTTGGCCGAAAGTACGTTTTCGATCCAGCTGCCGCGGTTGGTGACCGACAGCGTGTAGCGTTGCTCGTTGTGACGGGCTATGCGTGCGCTGCCGGCTATGGCCCACGGGCGCGATGCCCGGCGCGTAATGATGTTCACCACTCCTCCGCCGGCATTGCTGCCGTAAAGAGCGCTTGCCGCTCCCTTCACGATCTCGATACGGTCCACGTTGTTCATGTCCAGCCGCGAGAAATCGACGTCATCCATCGTCTCGCCGGCAAGCCGCTCGCCGTCCACCAGAAAGAGGACGCTCTGACCTCCCTGACCGTTGAAATTCAGGTGCGTCTGCTGGTTCATGGCATACGTGAACTCCAGACCGGGCATCTCCTGCTGCAACAGATCCTGGATATCGGTGGCATCCGAGCGACTGATCTGGGCCGACGTAATGAGACGCGTCTGCACCGGCGTGTCCTTCAGAAGTTTAGGCACGCGCGTACCGGTCACCACCAGTTCGCCGAGGTCGTACGACGCCAGGCTAAGCGAATCCGGTTGGCTGACAGCCTCGACGGGGGCCACGCCCGACGTTTCCGCCGGGAGCTCCGAGCTGTAGCCGGCAACCGACGTGCCGACAAGCATCAACGCCGCCGTTATTCTGACAGTATCGCGCATGATTTCAACGTTTTCGGATTATTCAGAGTGGATATCGGTAATTGATCGTAAGACAGCATTTCAAGCCCTTAGGACTCTGATAGTCGGCCAGTTGCAAAGCCCCGTATGTGCCGTCGGGCAGACGCAGCACAAAGACCCGGTCGTTGAGCGTAAATGCCGGAGGCATGGGTGGGATCTCCACTTTCAGCCATGAGGAGAGCACGGGATTCGCATCGATTCCCTGGTTGCCGATCACGCCCTGTAGCATACGTTCCTGAACGACCCACACATCGGTCTCGTTCCAGGCATCTTCCTCGTAGTGAAGCGATTCCAGATACTCCGCGTCGGCGGGAAGGTCGTCGATATTATTGAATTCCGTGGCCGCAGCCTTGCATCCGTTAGTGCGCACGTTGTTGCGGTGTACGGCAATGGTCCATTCCTCGGGTTCAGGCTGCGCGGGCGTCGGCCTGTAATCGCGGAACTCATTGACCGAGATCCCGACGCCGAACACATCGTACCAATACGTATAGATGCCCCACTTACCGTCGGCGCTCCCCTCTCCCTCAACCGGCACCGGATATGTACTCCATAGCGACGAGGTGTTGAACTCGGGGTCGTCGTTCACGGCCCGGGCCAGAGCCGGGAAATCAATATAGTGCCATTCGGCCCAGTCGGAAGCGTCGATATATAGCTGGCCGTCGACCGTGGTTGCCGGAGCGGCGGGAGGATCGTCGTAGATGCCGTCCATAATACCGTTGCAGGACTGCAACGCCGCGAGCGTCGCAATCATGCAAAGGCCAAATATGGATTTTCTACAGAACATCTTTCTTGATTATAAATGATTACTCGGCAGCGCTCTGAGTGAATGTAGCAACGATGAGGAAAGGCATGGCTCCCATCTTGAAGGCATTGACTACCTTGAGACCCTGGTCGGTCTTTTCAATCACAACGTTGCAGCCTTCGCCCATAGTATAGTCGCCATCCAGGGACGTCTTTCCGTCTTTGACAGCCTTGACATGCAAGCTGATACCATCCTGGCTGTAATCGCGCACAAAGCTCTTCGAGGCCTCATCGTATGCGATATTGCTGACGGTATATGCACCGATTGTCATATCGCCCATCACGGTACCGGTCAGGGTGTACTCGGGAACCTGCAGATTGATCGTGCCGTCCTGGTTGGCTGTGATGACATAGTCGATTCCGGTGGAGTAAGTCCACTGATTGTTGATGCTGACGTCATTCATGCCGGAGTAAGTGCCGGCGAAGGTATCGGCGATGGTTTCCTCGGTAAAGGTCACCTCCTTGATATTATCTACGGGGAAGCTGGTCTTTGTGCCGTCGTTGAGCGTTACGGTGAGCAGATCGGCATCGGCACCGAAAGAGCAGGCTGCGGCGAGAGCAGCTGCAAACAGTATCTTTTTCATTTTATTTCTTAGTAACTTTTATCGATTTATTGTTGGTTCTTATCACATACACACCGGCGGGAAAACCTGCGAGGCTTACCGAATCGGCGGCATCAGCCAGACGCACACCCTGCAGGTCGTAAACGGTGATATCATTGCCGGGGCATCTGAAAGTCGTGCCATCATAGCTATAGACGGTCACACCCTGAGCCGGAGCCTCGATGCCGGCTGAGGCATCCACGAATGTCATCGACACCACGTCGACGCGCGGGTAATCAGAAGTGAGCGACGTCGAGGCAATCCTGACATTCTCTCCTTCGAATGTCATCACGGGCTTCTCAACCAATTTGAAGTATTCGGCGTTGCCGTCGGTCAGTTCGACCCGCAGGGCTTTCTCCTGAGCCGATGCTCCGACAAGCGTGCAAAGGCCCAACATGAGAATTATGCTTCTATTCATATTATAAATTGTTGTTTCTCTTGAATTACGCTGCAAAATTACAGCATGTCGGTCAGCTACGCAATACTCCAATCGGGGTATTTTGTACACTTATATTAAATTATTGTTAACTATTTTGAACGGGGTTTGCGCATCTTCCAGCCGCTCAGCAGGCACCAGAAGAAAATCAGACCCGCCAGGAACACGAACACATAAGTCGCAAGGGGGCCGAAATAGATTCGGCCGTTGTGGATCTCCAGGGCCACTGCCCAGAGCGACATCGGCAGATGCGACAGTTCGGCGGGTTGCTCCAGCACATCCGTGCCGTCATTATATTCCACGACCACGGGAACAGGGCCGAAGTCGCGGCTATAGCCCGACACGGCGCGCTTGCCGAAGGGAGGTCCGCTGACTTCCCGCACAGGCTGCCCCGTGAAATAATCCAACGAAATACCTTGTCCCGGGTCCCAGACATACATTCCGCTGAAAGAGCCGCACAGCCACCGGCCCTGACCGTCGGGGTGCATCACATTCAGACCCATCACGCTTACCGGCGGAGTCTGTTGCTGCTTGACCGGCATGCTGTCCGGCGAACTCAACGCATAGAATCCCTCGGAGGTCGACAGCAACCAGTCACCGCGACTCTCGTCATATCTGACCATACGGAGTTTGTCATTCCAGGGATTGTCGCTGTGCAGCGTCGTGCCCGGCAGGGTCGGGACCTTGTTCAGAGCCAACAGCACCAATACCGGCGGACGGAGACACCATCCGGTGATCACCACGGCCATGGTCAGCACAATCGTGCCAGCGCCGATGTTACGGTGCCAGCGCGATGAGAATCCGAATACGTGCATGGAGCGCATGGCCTTAACGCCATTCAGCGCCTTGCGCCGGATATGCTTCGGCACCAGCCAGCATATTATTCCGGTAATGCTCAGAAAGATGAAAATCACCCCGATAATATCCACAAATATACGGCCGGGGAGACCGAACAGAGCCCCGCTATGCAGTGTCCATATTGTCCGGAACAATGTTACTTTTTCGACATAGTCCGCGGGGGCCGCAATCTGCACTTTTCGGAAACTTTTGAAGGGAGGCTCCGACACGTAGAGATTTGACCGGCCCGCGACTACCAGAGTCTTGCCGTCCGTAGCGACGTCGGTCAACTTCTCGTCGTCTGGTCTGGGGAGGCTTACGCGGAGCCATTTCCCGGACTGTGCGTCGTAGCGGTACAGATCGAAGATCGTTGCGGCAAACAATGTGCTGTCGGCCGTCTGCACCATTCCCCGCACCTGGCGGTTGTCAGCTCCTGCGGGCAACCCGCGGTTAAAGTCTGCAAAGCTTCGTCCCGTGCTGTCGGTGAGCCAGATGCCGCTGTTGCCGTAGACAAGCACCGAAGGCGCGGCATGATCGGACACATAGCGCACGGAACCACGCAGCAGACCGCCGTTCCATTTGCTATAACTGTAGCGTCCAGGCAGCAACGAACGGCTGACATCGATATCCGACACAGCCTGCCGGTGATTCAAGATGATTCCCGACACGCTGAACATCAGCAGAAAAAAGCAGGATATGATGCCGCTCCACTTATGTTGTCGCCGCCATTGCGCCTTATTCATGTGTTGTTGTAATTGTTTAACTGTTTAGGCCACAAAATTACAACCCCTACGGCAAATCCGCAATACCCATAACGGGTTAATAATACATGATTTGTGCATCTTTACCAATGTTACGGTAATAATTATACATACTGCCACACGCTATTGCATGACATTCTTTTATTTACTATATTTGCGGTAAGAAAACAACTTAAGGACATTATCTATAAGGACATTATCTATTATGCTGAGAAAAATCAGGACAATATTAGCGGTAATATTTTTCGCAGGCATCACGTTGCTGTTTCTGGATTTCACAGGGAGTGTACATGGATGGCTGGGCTGGATGGCGAAGGTTCAGTTTCTGCCGGCAGTCCTTGCGCTGAATGTCGGAGTGATCGTCGGGCTCGTGATTCTGACGCTGCTTTTAGGGCGCGTTTACTGCTCGGTGATATGCCCGATGGGAGTGATGCAGGACGTGGTGTCGTGGGTGCATAGCCGCAGCAAGAAAGGTAAGTATCGGTTCGGCTACTCGCCGGCTGTGAGCTGGCTGCGCTACACGGTGCTGGCTCTCTTCATCGTCGCCATGATCGCGGGCATCGGATCGTTTGTCGCTTTGCTTGCGCCCTACAGTTCATACGGACGCATCGCGTCCAACCTGTTCGCCCCGGTCTACGACTGGATCAACAACCTGTTCGCCTATATTGCCGAACGCGCCGGCAGCTACGCTTTCTATGAGAATGAGGTGTGGATACGCAGCATCCCGGTGTTCGTGATTGCCGCAGTGACATTTGTGGTCGTTGCAATCCTGGCATGGCGCGGAGGGCGCACTTACTGCAACACGATCTGCCCGGTGGGTACGGTGCTCGGTTTCCTGTCGCGCTACTCGCTGCTGGGCATTCGCATCGACAAGAATAAGTGCAACGCCTGCGGACTCTGCTCTCGTCAATGCAAATCGTCGTGCATCAACGGCAAGGAGCACAGCGTGGACTACAGCCGGTGCGTGGCGTGCATGGACTGCATAGGCACATGCGCGCACGGCGCCATCAGCTACGGCATGCGTTACGGTTCGCGCCGCAACAAACCGGCAACGGCCGATGCCAAGGTCAATAAATCGGAAGCGCCCGACGTGGGACGCCGGGCCTTCGTAACCGGCTTGGCACTGGCCGGCGGCACCGCCGCCCTCAAGGCACAGACCGGCAAACTCGACGGCGGTCTGGCCGTGATCGAGGACAAGCAAAAACCGGAACGCACCACGCCGATAGTGCCTCCGGGCGCCATCAGCCTGCGCAACATGGCCCGGCATTGCACGGGCTGCCAGCTATGCGTCTCGGCCTGCCCCAACGACGTGCTGCGCCCCTCGGCCGGACTGGTGACACTGATGCAGCCCGAGTCATCGTACGAACGCGGATACTGCCGCCCGGAGTGCAACCGCTGCTCGCAGGTCTGCCCCTCGGGAGCCATCCGCCCCATTACCATCGCCGAGAAATCGGCCATCCAGATCGGCCATGCCGTATGGATCCGCAAGAACTGCATACCCGTCACCGAAGGTCTGGCCTGCGGCAATTGCGCACGTCACTGCCCCGCCGGCGCCATCCTGATGGTGCCTTCCGTTCCGGGCGACCCGGAATCGGTCAGGATTCCCGCCGTCGATACGGAGAAGTGCATAGGCTGCGGCGCCTGCGAGAACCTGTGCCCGGCACGTCCGTTCAGCGCCATCTATGTCGAGGGCAACGAAGTGCACCGCGATGTGTGACAAATTCAATTACAACTCAAGAAATCAAAGCATAAAATGGGCAACAACATATCACGGCGCGATTTTCTGAAGATAACAGGAATCGCAGGACTGGCGACGGCCGGCTTGTCGGCATGCAGCGACAAGAACACCGGCGCGGCCACACCCAGACACAAGAGCGGCGAGATGACCTACCGCGTCAATCCGAGCACCGGCGACAAGGTGTCGCTGTTGGGCTACGGCATGATGCGTCTCCCGACCATGGCCGACCCCAATGCCAAGCCGGGCGGCAATGACAAAGATGGCGTGATCCAGGAAGTCATCGACCAGGACACGGTCAACGAACTGGTGGACTACGCGCTGGCACACGGCGTTAACTATTTCGACACATCCCCCGTATATTGCCAGGGCCGGTCGGAAGAATCCACGGGCATCGCCCTGAGCCGCCATCCCCGCGACAAATATTTCATAGCCACCAAACTGTCGAACTTCTCGCCTGAAACACAGACTTACGACGCATCGGTTGCGATGTACCGCAACTCGCTCAAGAACCTGCGCACGGACCATCTGGACTACCTGCTGCTCCATGCCATAGGTGGAGGCGACGACAGCATCGCGACATTCAATCAGCGATTCATCGACAACGGCGTGCTGAAATTCCTGCAGAAGGAGCGCGAAGCAGGACGCATCCGCAATTTAGGCTGGTCGTTCCATGGCGATGTCAAGGCGTTCGATCATCTGCTCAAGATGCATGACGAGGGCAAAGCCAAATGGGACTTCGTGCAGATCCAGCTCAACTATGTCGACTGGAAGCACGCCTCGGAGCACAATGTCAATGCGGAATATCTGTATGACGAGCTTGCCAAGCGCAACATCCCGGCGGTGATTATGGAACCGCTGCTGGGAGGCCGTCTGGCCACACTGGCCGACTTCCTGAACGCGCGGCTCAAGGAGCAGCGCCCGGAGGAGAGCGTGGCATCGTGGGCGTTCCGGTTCGCCGGCACGCCCCAGAAAGTGCTCACCGTGCTGAGCGGAATGACCTACAAGGAGCATCTGGTCGACAATCTGAACACCTTCTGTCCGCTGGAGCCCTGCACGCCCGCCGAGCTGGAACTTCTGGAAGACACCGCGGTGCGCATGCAGGACTACGAGACCATACCCTGCACGGCCTGCCAGTACTGCATGCCGTGCCCTTTCGGACTCGACATACCGGGAATCTTCAGGCATTACAACAAGTGCGTCAACGAGGGCAACGTGATAGCCTCGGCCGACAACGAAGGCTACCGCAAGGCCCGCAAAGCATTCCTGGTTGGTTACGACCGGAGTGTACCGCGTCTGCGTCAGGCAAACCACTGCATAGGCTGCGGCCAATGCGAACCCCACTGCCCCCAGAACATCCATATCCCCGATCAACTGCATCGGATCGACAAGTTTGTGGAGCAACTAAAACAATCCTGATTCCATTTTTTCGTTATTAATCAACTATGACTTTATTACTGATTGGCGGACTCGGAATGTCCGAAATAATAATAATCGCGCTTGTAGTGCTGCTCTTCTTCGGCGGCAAGAAAATCCCCGAGCTGATGAAAGGACTCGGCAAAGGTGTCCGCTCGTTCAAGGACGGCATGAATGAAACCGAAAAGGAGATCAAGGATATCACCAATTCGGTTGAGGAAACCGTGGAGGATAAGAAATAACGATGGCCGAGGCAAGCGTCCAGACCTTCTGGGACCATCTTGACGAACTCAGGGCGACGCTGATACGGATCGGCGTCGTCACTGTTCTGTTCGCGGTAGGCGCCTTCATGTTCAAGGACGAGATGTTCGCGGTGATCCTGGCGCCACGCGACGCCGGATTCATCACCTACCGCTGGCTCGGCTCATTGGGAGGGATACTCTCGGAGATGCCCGGAGATACCTTCTCGGTCGACCTGATCAACACCCAGCTGGCGCAGCAGTTCATCATCCACATGAAAGCGGCGTTCTGCGTGGGGCTGCTCTGCGCGTCGCCTTACATCATTTATCAGCTGTTCCGGTTCATCTCGCCGGCGCTTTACGAGAACGAGCGGCGCTATGCCGTGCGGATTGTAGGCAGCGCCTATGTCATGTTCATCGCAGGGATGCTCATCAGCTATTATCTGATCTTCCCGCTGACGTTCCGCTTTCTGGGATCCTACCAGGTGGCAGGCGACGTAACGAACATGATCAGCCTGGAATCCTATATGGACACGCTGCTGATGCTCAGCTTTTCGATGGGACTGGTATTCGAGATGCCCGTGCTGAGCTGGCTGCTGGGGCGCATGGGCCTGCTCAAGGCCTCGGCCATGCGCCGCTACCGCAAGCATGCCATCGTGGTGATACTGACGGCCGCGGCCATCATAACGCCCACATCCGACGCCTTCACCCTCGCGGCCGTATCCTTGCCCATGTGGCTCCTTTACGAACTCAGCATCCTCCTGGTGCGCCGTTAACACCACGGCTCTAACATTTAACACTGGAAATATAAAGATATCAAGGCACGGAACTGACGGCAAAAGCGGTGCTTTTAGCCTACACTGACTTAACAGAAGCTCACAGAAGTTTTATCTTTAATATTGGCGACTGCAATACTTTTGCCGTTGCCACAGATCCTGCTGACGCAGGAAACGGAATGAACCCTGAATGTACCTGTCCGGGTTCTATCGCCGTCAAAGACGGAAAAAGAATCATCACGCAGGTATTCTGAGCAAGTTCCATCTCACCTGCGTCAGCAGGTCTGTGGCAACGGCAAAAGTAAGTCAGAAGTCATAGTGAGTAACAAAGACACTGGACACTAAGGCCTGATTTAAATTTAGTTCTGTGTAAATCTGTAAGTTCAGTGTAGGCTAAAAGCTCCGCTTTTGCCGTTGAGTTCCGTGCCTTGATATCTTTATAATTCCAATATGTCTTCCAGCGTTGCCCACTATAAAATAGCATTATTTTTAATATGGCCCGGCTATCTTACTTAAATGAAAAAGAGCCGTGCGTTGATACTGTTAAAATTTTTCGGATTTTTGGATTAATCGGAGAGATTTTATAAATTTGCATCCCGTATTCTTGGTTCATCCAATTAAACGAGATGGATAACAGCGACAGAAATACGGAGGGCATCCGGAAGGAAAAGCCACAACAACATCAGCAGCACACAGCCTGCAAATCGGAGGTCAGAGCAGCAAAAAGCCTGGCTTCTCAGCACACCTCCCCTATCGAATCGACAACCGCAAGCATGGGAACCCTCCCATGCTTTTCTTTTTTAATATTCCCAAACCACATTTCATGGCAACAAAATATATATTCGTGACCGGGGGCGTAGTGTCCTCGCTTGGCAAAGGCATTGTATCGGCATCGCTTGCGCGATTGCTGCTTTCGCGCGGATTCCGCGTGACGATTCAGAAATTCGATCCCTACCTGAACATAGACCCGGGTACCCTCAACCCCTACGAGCACGGGGAATGCTATGTGACGGCCGACGGCTACGAGACCGATCTGGACCTGGGCCATTACGAGCGCTTCACCGACATCCACACCTCGCGCAACAACAGCTTCACGACCGGCCGCATATACAAGAGCGTCATCGACAAGGAGCGCCGCGGAGAATATCTGGGCAAGACGGTCCAGATTATCCCTCACATCACGGACGAGATCAAGCGCGACGTGATGAAACTGGGCGATACCGGCGAATACGATTTCGTCATCACCGAAATCGGCGGCACGGTCGGCGACATCGAATCCACTCCCTTCCTCGAGGCCGTACGACAGCTGAAATGGGAAATGGGCCATAACGCCCTGAGCCTGCATCTGACGTATGTACCCTACCTCGGGGCGGCGCAGGAGATGAAGACCAAGCCGACGCAGCACTCGGTGAAGCAACTGCAGGCCATCGGCATCCAGCCCGACATTCTGGTGCTGCGCTGCGAGCGTGACATCCCGGCCGGCATGCGCCGCAAGGTAGCCCAATTCTGCAATGTCGCGCCCGAAGCCGTGATCCAGAGCGTCGACGCATCGTCGATCTACAAGGTTCCGATGCTGATGCACGAGTAGGGTCTCGACGACCTCGTGCTGGCACTGACCGCCACACCCTGCGACCGGCAGCCCGACCACGCGGCCTGGAACGACTTCCTGAACCGTCTCGACAACGTTCAGGGCACGGTCAACATCGCCCTGGTCGGAAAATACGTCGAGCTGCAGGACGCCTATAAATCGATAAGCGAATCGCTGATGCATTCCGCCACATATTGCGGCCGCAGACTGAAACTTACCTATGTGCACTCGGAGAAGATCGACGACAGCAACGCCGACAAGTTATTGGGCGGCATGGACGGCGTGATCATTGCTCCCGGATTCGGGAAACGGGGCATCGAGGGTAAATTTGCCGCCCTGAAATGGTGCCGCGAACACGACATGCCAACCCTGGGAATCTGTCTGGGCATGCAGTGCATGGTGATAGAATATGCACGCGACGTTCTGGGCCTGACCGACGCCAATTCCACGGAGATGAATCCTGAAACGTCTAACAATGTGATCGATCTGATGGCCGGACAGAAGCAAGTCACCGATCTTGGAGGCACCATGCGTCTGGGAGCTTACGACTGCCGGCTCAAAGCGGGATCGCGAGCAGCCGAGGCCTACGGCCGCGAGCTGATCCGCGAACGCCACCGTCATCGCTATGAGTTCAACAACGACTTCCGCGAACGCTTCGAGCAGGCAGGAATGGACTGTGTGGGCGTAAATCCCGACACCGGACTCGTCGAGGTGGTCGAGGTCCCCTCGCTCACCTGGTTCGTGGGCACGCAGTACCATCCCGAGTATCAGTCGACCGTGCTCAACCCCAACCCTCTCTTCATGGCCTTTATGAAAGCCGCGATCAAACACAGCAGCGACAACAAATAAACTTCCTGAAATATTAAGGAACAAGCTCAAAACTGATATCCCGTGGAACAGATAAAACATGAATGCGGCGTAGCGATGATACGCCTGCTGAAGCCTCTGGACTACTACAAAGAGAAATACGGAAGCGTACTTTACGGTCTGGAGAAGCTCTACCTGATAATGGAGAAGGAGCACAACCGGGGCCAGGAGGCCGCGGGAATAGGTTGCGTGCGGCTTGATGTGCCGCCGGGCCGGGAATATATCTTCCGCGAGCGGGCGCAGGGCGCCGGGGCCATTACGGAGATCTTCGGCGCGGCCCACGCTCAGATCGGGCAGGCGCTGCAGGAGGGGGCCGACCTGAAGGAAGCTCCGTTTGTCGGCGAGGCCTATATGGGCCATCTGCGTTACAGCACCACCGGCCGCTCAGGAATCAACTATGTGCATCCCTTCATGCGGCGCAACAACTGGAGCGCGCGCAACATGCTGCTGTGCGGCAATTTCAACATGACCAATGTCGACGAGATATTCCGCGACATCACCTCGCGGGGCCAGCATCCGCGCCTCTACGCCGACACGTTCATCCTGCTCGAGCAATTGGGCCATGCACTGGACCGCGAGAACGAGCGGCTCTACACAATCCATCACCGGGCCGGGCTCGAGGGGTTGGAGCTGTCGGAGGCGATATCGCGCGATCTGAACGTTACCAACGTGCTGCGCCGATGCGCACCGCTCTGGGACGGCGGCTACGTGATCTGCGGGCTGGTGGGCAACGGCGACATGTGGGCCATGCGCGATCCGCACGGCATCCGTCCGGCCTTCTACTACTGCGACGACGAGATTGTGGCTGTGGCCAGCGAGCGGCCCGTACTCCAGACGGCCTTTAACGTCAAGACTGCTGACGTGCATGAGCTGCAGCCCGGCGAGGCGCTGGCGGTCGACCGCAACGGCAGCTGGCGGCTGGATAGGATTCTGCCCGAAGCCTCGAACGCCCGGTGCAGTTTCGAACGGATCTATTTCTCGCGCGGCTCCGACCGCGACATCTACCGCGAACGCAAGGAACTGGGACGTCTGCTGACCGACGCCGTACTCGACGCCGTGGACCATGACACGGACCATACCGTCTTCTCGTTCATCCCCAACACTGCCGAGGTGGCATTCTACGGAATGATGGAGGGGCTGGAGGACTATCTGAACCGCGCCAAGACCCGTTCCATCCAGCAGTTGGTTCACAAGGGAGAAGCCACCGATGCTGGCATTGCGGAGATTCTGGGCAAGCACATCCGTATGGAGAAGGTGGCCATCAAGGACATCAAACTGCGGACGTTTATCGCCGACGGCTCCGTGCGCAACGATCTTGCCACGCACGTCTACGACATCACCTACGGATCGGTGCAGCCCGGCGACAATCTGGTGGTGATCGACGACAGCATAGTGCGCGGCACAACGCTGCAGCAGTCGATCCTGCGCATTCTGGACCGGTTGAATCCTAAGCGCATTGTGGTTGTGTCGAGCTCGCCGCAGGTGCGCTATCCGGACTGCTACGGCATCGACATGTCGCGCATGGCCGAATTCATAGCCTTCCGCGCGGCCATGGCGCTCCTGGAGGAGCGGGGCATGCGACACGTCATCGACGAGGTTTACGAAAACTGCCGCCGCCAGGACGAGATGCCCCCGTCGGAAGTCCGCAATTTCGTCAAGGACATCTACGCACCCTTCACGCCCGAGGAGATCGCGGCCAAATGCGCCGAGATGCTCACGCCGGAAGGCACCGGAGCCGAAGTGACCATAGTCTATCAGAACGTCGAGGATATGCACCGCGCAATCCCGGGGCATCCGGGCGACTGGTATTTCACCGGCGACTACCCGACACCGGGCGGCACACGACTGGTGAACCGGGCCTTTGTGAACTATTACGAGAAGCGGCCCGACGCGCGCGACTGAGCAACGCCTAAGACATTGTTCTTTAAGCGTTTCAACTCGATGGCTATAAGCACCGCGGCGAGTATGCCCGACATCAGATCGCTCACCGGGTAGGCGTACCATACGCCGTCCAGACCGAAATACCTGGGGAATACGAGCACCAGCGGCACCAGGAACAGGAGCTGGCGGCTCAGCGAGATAGCGATGGAACGTCCCGGCATGCCGAGCGACTGGAAGAAATAGGCGGCGACCGACTGGAGGCCGACAATCCAGAACGTCACGGTGGTGATGCGCACGCAGTTGGCCGCGCATGCTATCTGCTGCGGATCCTGCATGAACAGCGAAGCTATGGCTTCCGGGTTATGGTATCCCAACAGCGTACCGGTCAGTGCAACCACCGAGGCCGCGCCGACCGTGAGCCAGAACACGCGCAAAATCCGGTCTGGACGTCCTGCGCCGTAGTTGTAACCGACTATAGGCTGCATACCCTGGCAGATTCCGAAGATCGTGAAAGTGAACAACGTGATGTAACGACTGAACACGACCATCGCCGCCACGGCGTTATCGCCGCCGTAATGCAGCAGCGTATTGTTGACGATGGCTATGATGACGGTGCCCGAGAATTTCAGCAGGAACGGAGCCAGACCGATGTAAAGGACGCTGCAGATCACGGGCCAGTTGAACCGGTAAGTGCCGGGGGTGAAATGCAGCGTACTGCTGCGTCGACAGAAATGACCCATTACCCAGACGGCCGTGACGGTCATGGCGATGTCGGTGGCAATGGCGGCGCCACGGATGCCCCAGCCGAACCCGAAGAGGAACAGCGGAGCCAACACACAGTTGATTGCGGCACCAATCAGATTGGTATACATCGCCTTGCCTGGATAGCCCGAGGCGCGCATCACGTTGTTGTAGCTGTACGTAATGTTCTGAAGCACCAGACCGGGCAGAATCCAGTACATGAACTCGCTGGCATAAGGGAGCGAATTGTCGGAGGCGCCGAACAGACGCAGCAGCGGGTCCATGAAGCAGGCGAACAGCAAGGCATAGGTCAGGCCGATGATCATGGTGAGCTGCACGCAGTTGCCCAGCACGACCTCGGCCGTGCGCAGGTCGTGTCGTCCCAGCAGGATCGAGACCCTCGCCGCGGCGCCCGCACCCACAAGCGTGCCCAATGCCACCACAATATTCATCACCGGGAAGGTCACGGCTATGCCCGTCACCACGTTAGGATCGTCGATGGCATGGCCTATCACCATCGAATCAATGATGTTGTATATGGCATTTACCACCGTGCCGCAAACAGCCGGTACGCTATAACGAAGCAGGAGCCGGCCCACAGGGGCCGTCTCCAACTCATCGAGTCGTGTTCGTTCGTTTGCCGAGGCCCAGTTTGCGCTTGTTATGGCGACCACAAAATTACCAAAAATTCCTCAGATTTGCGACAAACCGCAACGACTTTAAATTATGTTTTCCGCTTAGAGCTTGTGCCTTAATTGCGGGCGATAACCTTGCGGCCGTTCACAATGTAGAGGTTGCCGGGGATCATATGGCTGACCTTGCGGCCGTACAGGTCATAAATGGTCTGGCCGAATGCCGGATGGTCGCCGCCAACTTTGTCAATGCCGGTCATGATATCGCGGTTGGTCAGATAAATGATGTCGGAAACAGGCCCGTTGACTTTGGACAGATCCAGATAAGCCTTGTTGCGCCTCAGAAGCTGGGCGCCATCATTCTCCGGGATGAGTACCCCAGCGTCCTCCATGACATTGGTGCTTCCGTTATCGTTCAACGCACGGTATTTCGCCGGATCAAAGGCCTCGCCGGAAGCGGCTCCCTTGCTTTCGCTCAGCTGGAAGAAGCCGGTGAGCATGTTGCCGTTAGCTACCGATGCGTCAATCGACTCGTGATCGGGCGCCAGGGGCATGAGCTGATAGAAAGGATCCTCGTCGGCATATGTCTCGATCTCAGGGATGGGGCATCCGAGTATCACGGCAGTGTTGGCAGGAACGACGCCAGACTCGATGGGATCAAGAACAGCGTAATTCACGTTGCCGTCGCTCAATATTTCCTTGACGATATATGGAATCACACCATCCATGCATTTATATGGGAAGGCAGTGTAGAGCGATGTCCAGTAACTGCCCAGGAAGACCATCCGTGAGCTGGGACGAACGCCGAAAACGTACTTGTCGGCATGAGTTTCGTCGACCGGATGTAGATAGACCTGTTCGGCGCTCCCATAATGGGAATTGCCGTTGGACACTCCGACAGTTCCATCATCCTTGTATCGAAATGTAGGGTGATACGATGTAAGCGCTATTTTATAACTATACAGCAGATCGTGTTTACCTTCAGTTCCGTTCCAACGCAGCTGGAACGACTCACTGTTTGTGGAACCATACTTGTCAAGCAGGCTTAATGGATTGACTCCCTGCGAGGAGATGGCAAGATCGGAAATAATGGTTTTGCCGTCGCTGATGTTTGTCATGGCATCGGCCGAAGCATTACCGGAAACATAGAATATCTGGGCAGGGTCGCAGATGTCAAGAGTCTGATTGTTCAGAATGCCGGTAAAATCGCCATAACTGTTGAACACGTTTGAGGCATTATAGCCGGTGTGGAAATTTCCGTTCAGCGTGAATGCGTTGCCGTTGGTAGTGGTGATACGGTAATAACCGTTGGCCGTATTTCCGGCATTCAGATAGCTTGCGTACATCTCATGTATGAACCGAGCGGTGTAGTTTACCACATCCGTGACATTGACAGTCAGCACAGGGTCGCTGCTGACGAGTTCCGAACCGACATACCATCCGGTGAACATGCTCACTTCGGAGGGAGTGGCCGTAAGAGTCACCTGTTCACCCGGCTTGTTGCTTACACTGGATATTGCGACATTTCCTGCGCCCTCGGCATTGCATGTCACGAACCTCGGTTCGAAATAAGCTGTAAAATCCACGGCAACAGGATTGTTCTTATTCGTGCTGTTGGAATTGACAGTTACCTCAGCACTCGAACTTGTAGAAACCGTACTGTTGTTATCGTCACGCACCCATTTCTGGAACACATAACCGGGGTTGGCTTTTGCATATAGATAAAATTCTATGTCGGCAGATTTTATTCCTACAATTACATATTTACTATCGGAAGCGGAAGAAGCGGATTGGTAATTGGGATTGTTGTTCTTGGACGCAGACACACAGACGAGTCCCGTATTTTCAGGATACACTTTCGCGTTTACTTTAGCATAGTAGGTGGCTGCCTCAGCTGGCAGAATGCCCGCAAATATCAGAAATGCCATAATCAGGGTAATTTTCCCTACTAAGTTCTTAATCATTTTAGTAATTGTTATTTTAACCTTCATCTAAACCGGCGCAAAATTACAAAAATATTAGTCAGATTGTACTTTTGAGGCACAATCTGACCAATAATAACCGATATATTCCCATATTTACGGGATTAATTATGTCTAAAAAGCCTATTTCAGTCGTTCCATTTTGCGGACGTCTGGTATAGAGCGGCAGCCTTGCGGGTCAATTCGGGCGACTGTTTTTCGATAAGCACCGTATTGTAGGGATTCTCTTTGGTGGGTTTGGCCACATACTGACGGACACGGCGCACGGGCGAAAGGACAGTCAGCGTATCCCCCTCCAGATAGCCGAGATCCTGGTAGGTTGCCAGGAAAGCCCGGGGCTTGTAATCGGGAGCGAAGACGTTGCGACCATAGAATGGCGACTCATAACCGATGCCGAGCATGGCCAGCAGCGTGGGCATGATGTCGATCTGCGAGACGGTGTAGTCCACGATGCGCGGCTGGAACATGCCGGGAGCATAGATCAGAGCAGGAATATGGTACTTCTCGAGAGGCAGTTCGACGTCACCGGCACTCGAGGCGCAGTGATCGGCGATGATGACGAACACCGTGTTGTTGAACCAGGGTTTCTGCGCGGCCTCACGCATGAAGCGGCCCAGGGCGTAATCGGCGTATTTCACGCCTCCCTTGCGCGATTTGGCCGACGACGGGATGTCGATGCGCCCGTCGGGATACGTGTATGGCCGATGGTTGCTGATGGTCATCATCTGCGCATAGAAGGGCTTGCCCTTGGCATTGAGGCTGTCGAGCGTGGTCAGCATCTTGGAATAGGAATCCTCGTCGCAAACGCCCCAGATGTGGCTGAACTCGATTTCCCCGGGCTTCATATTGTCCTTGTCGACCACATTGAATCCGATGCTGCGGAAGTAGGGACCCATATTGTCGAAGTAGCTCTTGCCGCCATAGAAGAAATAGGTGGCGTAGCCTTTGTCGCGGAGCACACCGCCGATATTGGGCCGGTTCTTGAGGTCGCTTCGTTTGATAAGACTCTGGCCGGCCGACGGCGGAATGGAGAGCGTCAGTGCCTCGAGACCGCGGACCGTACGGTTACCGTTGGCGAACATACGGTCGAACGCCACGGAGCGCGTATAGAGCGAGTCGAGCACGGGCGTCAGGTTTTCGGTATTGCCGAAACGCGCCATATAATCGCCGCTCATGCTCTCCATGGTCACCAGTACGATGTTGGGATGGCGTTCGGTGGAATCTCCCGGCACCATGCGGCGGTTGCCGTCGGCGCTGCCGTAGAGGTCCTGCACCAGCCGCTCGGCCTCGTTGTCAGGCAGGCAGGTGTAGAACTGCTTGTAGTCGAGCGTGTTCTTGAAGAAAGCGTCGAAGAAACGGTACGGGCCGTTGGCCTGCAACTCGTTGTAGTACATATTGTCGGAATGCTGCCAGCCTGCCGAGAGTGTCAGGAAGCCGAACGACATAGCGGCGCCCGCGATATAGACTCCGGAGACACGCAGCTTCCATCCGCGCTCATAAAGCGCATCGCTCTGCTTGATGACGCGGCCGAACAACCACCAGGTGGTCAGGCCCGATATCAGCACCACGCCCAGAATCAGCGGCACCATGGGATAGGACTCCATGATGTTGCCCACAACCTCGTTGGTATATACCAGATAGTCGACGGCGATGAAGTTGTAGCG
>JAQXIE010000072.1 GCA_029007645.1 Bacteroidales bacterium | reverse complement strand
ATGCAAAATTTCGAGAATATGGAGGTGAGGAGGGTGTCGGTGGTGACGGCGCCGACGATCAGGCCGAGATGGTGCAGCGCCTCGCGCATGTCCTGGGCGACAAGGTCGCCGGGGAGGCCGTCGCGCAGGCCGTCCAGGGCTCGTGTCAAGGCTGCGGCGCCTGCCCGCAACGCTTCGTAGTGGCGGGCGTTGGTGACTACCAGATCCGTGTCGGAGCCGTAGCTCTCACGGCTGATCTCAAGCAATATCCGTTGCAATTCGTCAATGCCCGTGCCCTGGCGTGCCGAGATGCTGACTACCCGGTCATACCCGGCAGTCAGGCCGGGATCCGTCATGACTTGCTCCCGGTCGTAGGACGCTTTGTCGATCTTGTTGAGAACCAGGATGTTCCTGGCGTTCGAGACATCGACGCCATGTGCCACGGGATCGGCATGCGGTGTGGCCGCAGGGTCGGATGTGTCGCATACCCAGAGGATTATGGCCGCGCGCGAAAGATACTGCTTGGCGCGGTCTATGCCCATCAGCTCGACGGTGTCCTCGGTGTGGTGCAGTCCCGCTGTATCGAAGAATCGGAACAGCGTGCCGTCGATCTCGCAGCAGTCCTCGATCACATCGCGGGTCGTTCCCGGGATGTCGCTCACCAGGGCCTTGTCGTCATCGATCAGCCGGTTGAGCAGGGTAGACTTGCCGGCGTTCGGCGCCCCGGCAATCACCACCGGAATACCGTCGCGCAGCGCCCGCCCCCGCGCATAGGAGTCGGCCAGGCGGCGGACCGTTTCCAAAGTCTCGCCGGCCAGCGCGATCAGCTCCTGCCGGTCGGCAAATGTCACGTCCTCCTCCGAGAAATCAAGTTCCAGCTCGAGCAGCGACGCGAAATTCACCAATTTTTCGCGCAATTGATTCAGCCGCGACGAGAAGGACCCGGAGAGTTGCTGCATGGCCATGCGGTGTGCCGCCCGCGAACCGGCGGCGATGATGTCGGCTATGGCCTCGGTCTGCACCAGGTCCATGCGGCCGTTCAGGAACGCGCGCTGCGAGAATTCGCCGGGACCGGCCGGCGAGGCACCGGCGCGCACCAGCAGATTCATGGCCTCACGCTGTATCCAGCGTGATCCGTGTATGGAGAGTTCCACGGTGTCTTCGCCCGTAAACGATGCCGGAGCGCGGAAGAATGTGGCGACGGCCTGGTCCAATACCGAACCGTCCTCCAGCATCAGTTTGCCGAGATGGGCCGTATGGGCAGCGCAGTCGTGCGGATTCTTCCCGCGCCAGATGCGGCTCAGGATATCGAACGCCTCGGGGCCGGAGATGCGGATCACGGCCAGGCCTCCCTGACCGGCCGGTGTGGCGATCGCGGCAATCGTGCTGCGGCTCAATGCTTGCGGTTCCATTCGCGGAATGATGAAGTTGATTCGATTTCGTTTTCCAGCTCGTCCGGCAGATTGTAGAAAAGGTCAAGACCGGTGAGCTGCTCTACATAGTCGATGGTCGTGACGTAATTTTCCATATTGCCGGGCGACGACATATTGGGGTAGATGAAGGCTATGCCGCGCGGTTTTTCGACATAAGGAGCGATGATGGCCTTGAAAAAAGCCCCGGGCACCCTAACCTGCGAAGCCCCGATTGTCTCCTTGTCGTCGGCCGTATAAATCGGACCGGCCACGATCATGATGGCCGAATCGCGCCGGGCCCATTGACGTTCCTTGTTTTCGAGCGTGTTCCAGGCGCCGGCGTTCAGGGCGTGGGCCTGCGGACACATATTGGCCATAACGAAGCAGTCGGACATGGCCTGAAGGCTCCATTTCTGGTCTGCGGCCGGGCACATGTGGCCGCGGTTGTAACCTGACCGCTTGTAATCTTCGGGAGTAGGGCAGCCGTCAATATCGGGGTCGCACCAGAAATTGTTGGTGCGGCTCACATCGGTGGCATCGGCTTCGGAACCAAGAAGTTCCCAGGCCACATAATCTGGAGTCTTGTTCTTCTTATTGAACGACAGCCGGAAGCCTTCATATTCTTTCTCAAGGGAATTCTCCGGATTGTCCATGCGCACCCGGTCGAGGCCTTCATGGTTGCCATGCCGAGGCTGTCGGGCGGAATTATCGGCCGCAACGGAGGGACTGCTGGCCGGAGCGCTCTCTTGAGCCGCCGCCGAAGGATTATTCTTGTTTGTGCAATAACCTGCCCCGATGGCAGCCAATATTGCAGCTGATCCAATCAATAGTATCGGTACAATGGGTTTCATGCCGCAAAAATACAAAATCGGTGCTTTTGCGGCAAATCAAACTTTCGCATATCGGAAATGTAAAGGGTTCGAGGCACGGAACTGAACGGCAAAAGTGGAGTCGGAATATAAAGACATCAAGGCACGGAACTAACGGCAAAAGCGGAGCTTTTAGCCTACACTGAACTAACAGATTTACACAGAATTAACTATACTGACTTTTGACTTCTGACTTCTGACTTACTATTGCCGTTTGCCACAGACCTGCTGACGCAGGAACAGGAACTTGCTCAGAATATAAGCGTGAAGGATATTGTGGGGAGCTTATGGTGTTGGTAATTAAGTGTATACCTCGGAGAGGTTGTTTCTCATTAACCCCACGATGGACGGGACAGCGTTAGCTGGCTCCGGCCTTCGTGGGGGTGGACAGGCGCGATACGACTTGGTCGGAGACCATGTTGCTGTACTGCCTGATATGGCATTAGGATTCCTAAGGCGAGCAACATGGTCTCCGACCAATCTGTGCTATGCCGGAGATACACCCCACGAAGTCTGTCAGGACGCTTCGCTTCCTTCAGCCATCGTGGGGTTAATGAGAAACAACCTCTCCGAGGTATCAACCTAAGCGCCAGGCTATTGCCATTATTATGGCCGGCTGTTAATCCTGTTCTGTCCATATCTTGCAGGCGGTGTGGACACCGCCGCTCCAGTGGCTGACTGGAATGACGACGTCCACGTCGTCAACCTATGGACGCCGAACATATGCCGGCGGTGTGGACACCGCCGCCAGTGGCCAGTTTCGTGCCTTGAAATTTCGTATTTGTATATGTGAGGGAGAATTAGTACTTTTGTTAATTCAATTTTCGCGAATGCGAAAATTGAATTAATAACCTAAAAGGCATATCATGACAGTAACTGACAGATTTCTGGATTTTGTAAAGTTTGACACACAGAGTGACGAACTGACCAACATGACGCCCTCGTCGCCCGGGCAGATGGAATTCGCCAAATATCTCAAGGCCGTGCTCTTAGGAATGGGACTCGAGGATGTCGACCTGGACGACAACGGCTATCTGATGGCTACATTGCCGGCCAATACCGATAAGGAAGTGCCCGTGATCGGATTTATCGCCCATATGGACACGAGTCCGGATATGTCAGGCAAGCACGTCAATCCCCGCATAGTCAAAAACTACGACGGCTCGGTAATCGATCTTAACGCCGAATACAAGCTTGATCCCGCGGAATTCCCCGAATTGCCGGGCTACATCGGCCAGGATCTGATAGTGACCGACGGCACCACATTGCTGGGAGCCGACGACAAGGCCGGAATCGCCGAGATAATTACCGCCGTAAGCTATCTGCAGTCGCATCCCGAGATCGAGCATGGCAAAGTGCGCATAGCCTTCAACCCCGATGAGGAGATTGGTCTCGGAGCGCATAAATTCGACGTCGAGAAATTCGGATGCGCCTTCGGTTACACCATGGACGGCGGCGCAGTCGGCGAGCTGGAATACGAGAATTTCAACGCCGCGCAGGCCAAAATCACCATCAAGGGCCGCAATGTCCATCCCGGATATGCCAAGCACAAGATGCTCAACTCGATACGCGTAGCCAACAACTTTATGGCCATGCTGCCCCGCTGGGAGACTCCGGAGCACACCGAGGGTTACGAGGGCTTCTATCACCTGGTGGGCATCCAGGGCACAGTCGAGGAGACCGTACTGACCTACATAATCCGCGACCATGACCGGGCCCGCTTCGAGAGCCGCAAACGCGAAATAGAGCATCTGGTGCGCAAGACCAACACCGAATTCCCGGGATGCTGCACGGTCGAGATCAAGGACCAGTATTACAACATGCGCGAGAAGATCGAGCCGGTGATCGAAATCATCGGATACGTCGAGGACGCGATGCGCATGGCCGGCCTTGAGCCCAAGGTGCAGCCCATCCGCGGCGGCACGGACGGTGCCCAGCTGTCGTTCAAGGGCCTGCCGTGTCCCAACATCTTCGCCGGCGGCGAGAACTTCCATGGCCGCTTCGAATACGTGCCCATCCAGTCGATGGAGAAGGCCACCGAAGTTGTGGTAAACATCTGCCGGATAGTTTGCGAGAAGGCGTGAAAGGAACCATGATAGTCATAACGGGGCCGACTGCCACAGGCAAGTCGGCCCTTGCTGTGGAAGTGGCCTCGCGGCTCGGCACCGAGATAATCGGAGCCGACAGCCGTCAGGTCTACACCGGCATACCGATTGTCACGGCCATGCCCACGGCGGAGCAGCGGGCCACGGTGCGTCATCATCTCCTGGATTTCCTGCCCCTGGATTCATATTACAGCGCTTCGATGTTCGAACAGGATGCCCTGCGGATAGCCTCGGACCTGATGCGGCGCACGGGCTATGCCGTGGTGTGCGGAGGCTCGATGATGTATATCGACGCACTCTGCAACGGCATCGACGATCTGCCCACCGTGCCCGACGCCATCCGCGACGGACTCAAAGCCGAACATCAGGCCCGGGGCGACGAATGGCTCCTGTCGGAACTGCAGCGGCTCGATCCGGAGTATTACGGCATTGTGGACCGCAAAAACATGAAGCGCGTGTTCCATGCCGTGGAGATAATCCGCGCGGCGGGGCAGACCTATACCTCGTTGCGCGTAGGCCGGCGCAAGGAACGTGATTTCAGAATTGTCAAGGTGTGCCTGGACGCCGAGCGTGAACTGCTGTTCGACCGCATCAACCGGCGTGTCGACGCCATGGTGCTCGAAGGTCTGGAGGAGGAAGCGGGACGCGTATGGCCTCAGCGCCATCTCAACTCGCTCAACACCGTGGGCCTGAAAGAAATGTTCGCCTACTTCGAAGGGGCGATGGACCGTAACACCGCCATAGAGCGTATCAAAAAGAATACGCGAGTCTACGCCAAGAAGCAGCTGACATGGTGGAAACGGGATCCGGCTATAATCCGGCTCGACATCGCGCGGCGCGACCTTGCTGACGAAGTGATGGGGCTATTGCTTCCCGGCTGATTTCTCGGCCTTTTTCATCTTGATCTTGACATGGTCGAAGCCCTTGCCATATACGCCGTTCACATTGCCCTGGCTTACGAAAGCGTCATTGTCAATGCTCTTGATGATGCGGAATATGGTCACTGATTCGATTTTGCGGCAATAGACCATGACTATTTTGACGTCGTGCTTGGTGAACCAGCCCTGGCCGTCGATGATGGTGCAGCCGCGGTTGGCCTCGCTCAGAATCTTGTCGGCGATTTCGCGCCATTTCGGCGAGAAAATATAGAACTGCGTGGCGCGGCGGTTACCGTTGATGATCTGGTCGCAGACATACGACACTACGAAAGTGACCGTGATACCGTAGACGATGGTCGGTACGCGGGCCTCGATCCGTTCGCCCCATGTGCCCTCAAAGGGGAGTAATATCGACAGGCTGACGATAAAGAAGTCGACATAGATCATGGTGCGGCCCACGCTGACATTGCTGAACTTCGACACCATCGCCGCCACGATATCGGTGCCACCCGACGAACCGTTGTGAATGAACGACGTGCCTACGCCTACCCCGCACAGGATGCCGCCCAGGACGATGCTGACCACGCGGTCCGGCACGAGCGGATGCCCCAGTCCCATAAAGAAACCTTCGGTCGAACCGATGCCCAGAGCCACGACGATGACGCCGAACAGGGTGCGCAGCACGAACTGGCGTCCCACCAGCTTGTAGGCGCACGCCAGCAGCAGCAAGTTGCACACGAATTGCGTCACGGCCACCGGAATAAAGCCGTCGGTCGCGAAATAAACCAGCGTGCCGACACCGGCAAGTCCGCCGATCACCACCTTATGCGGCAGGATGAAGGCCGAAAAACCGAGTGAATAACAGAGTAATCCGAGGATTATCATCAGATAATCCTTGCTGTTGACCAGCATCGAATTATATTTGGATAAGCGGTTCGACATAGATATGTGTATATGCAGAATTTCCGTGTGATATGGAGAGTTTCCGCAAAATTAGTTAAATATTACGGTAAAGCCAAAGGGATTACAGCGATTCGCCCATGCGTTTGTAGACAAAGGTCGTTCCGCGCACCATGCGGGTCTTTTCGGGGCGGTCGAGCGTTGTGAATTTCAGCGATTTGTTGTCCTTGAGCCAGTTCACCAGCGAGTCGGTCCACTGGATCATGCCCTGACGGGTGGGGTGGGGGTTGCGTGCACCCTGACGGGGCAACGTGAGGTCGAAACTGCGGAAGAAAACGTCGCTGCCCAGCGTGTGCTGCAGCCAGTCGTTGAGCACCTGTCCTTTTTTCTGGCCGGGCCAGGATGGAGGACCCACCCATACTAGCGCCTTGTCGCCCACGGCCTCCTTGATGGTGCTTACGGGGTTGGCCAGCCTCGTGTTGGGATGAGCCTCGAACAGCTCGTTCATGCCCAGGCTGACGAACACGGCGTCGGGATCATATTTGGAGATCAGCGACGGCAGCTTGCCCGACGACGCCCACTTCGATATGGTGGAACCGTCCCAGACAATGGTCGCGACCTCGAATCCGTTGACCTTGCCATAGGCGTTCAGGGCCTCGGCGAGCCATCCGGTCATGGAGTCTCCGAGGAAAAGGATTTTTTTGACGGGTTTGGGTTGCCGCTCTTCCTTCTGAGGTTCGGGCTGCGAGGCGGCGTAGGCCACGGGAGCGGTCGCGGTGATTATAAACGCTGAGGAGATGAGGAGCAACAGGGCCCCGAAACGGGGAATAAAGGATTTCATAGTTCGTGAAGTAATAACGGGGGAGGGAGGATCAGAGATTGGGCACTGCGTCGGCGCTGATGACAAGCCTCATGCTTGCCGGGCAGCCGTCGAGCAGCGTGCGTGAATATTTGCGGTCGTCATCCGAATCGGGGAACGTCCTTACCACATGCTTGGATCCGGTTTTGGCCCCCTTGGGATCTGTTTTGATACCGGCGGCGCTGAACTTACCGAGCAGGTCGGAACACCAGTCCGACATTTTGATCGACTGCCAGCTGATGCGGTACCAGTTGGCCGA
>JAQXIE010000071.1 GCA_029007645.1 Bacteroidales bacterium | reverse complement strand
AGCCGACACGCTGATTTACTCCCAATATGACTCGATGCTCTATATGCTGCGCAAACCGGTGGTATGGAGCGGCGAACGACAGGTGGCCGGCAACCGCATCGACGTGCATCTGAACGACTCTACCGCCGACTGGGCTTACCTGCCGCAGTCGGGAATGCTTGCCGAACATGTCGATGAGAAATTCTACAATCAGCTGTCGGGAACAAAGCTGAAGGCATGGATGGCCGACAAGAAAATCAGACGTCTCGAAGTTGACGGCAACGTCCAGGTGATATTGCTTCCCGAAGAGAAAGATTCTACCTACAGCAAATTCGTGAATGCCGAGAGTTCATACCTTACGATCGACTTCAAGGAGGGGGAGATGGATCATTTGCGGATGTGGCCTGATGTTAACGGCACGGTGACACCGATAGGCGACGTCAAGCCCGGCTCGATGTATTTACAGGGCTTCAGATGGCTGGAGGCATTGCGTCCTGTGCGCGAATGGTACGGCGATCGGGTGCGCTGGATCGACGATCTCGGCGAAGTGCCAGAGGCGCTTGAACAATGGTTCAGGGAGCCGGCCGAACTGAAAACGGATGTTCCCAAGCCTACCGAATATAAGAAATTAATGAGAAGGGACTCGACGCAATGAGCGATATCATAAAACTGCTGCCGGATTCGGTGGCGAACCAGATAGCGGCCGGCGAGGTTATACAGCGTCCGGCATCGGTGATCAAGGAGCTTGTGGAGAACTCGGTCGACGCGGGAGCCACTGAGATCTCTCTGACCATACTTGATGCCGGCAAGACGCTGATACAGATTGTCGACAACGGCACGGGGATGTCGGAGACCGACGTCCGGATGGCCTTCGAACGACATGCAACATCTAAGATTCGCAAAGCCGATGACCTGTTCCATTTGCGGTCCATGGGATTCCGCGGAGAGGCATTGCCGTCGATCTGCGCCATTTCCGAAGTCGAGGTGCGCACACGCACCGACGAGAATCCGCTGGGCACGCATCTGGTGATTGAAGCGTCCAAGGTGAAGATGCAGGAGGCCTGCGCCGCCGAGCGGGGCACGGTCATTTCCGTCAAGCGGCTCTTCTTCAACGTTCCGGCACGACGCAAGTTCCTGAAAAGCGACAGCGTGGAGTTGTCGAACATCATGCGCGAATTCGAACGCCTGGCTCTCGTGAACCATAACCTGCGGATGAGCATCGACACCGGCAGCAAGACAATTTCACTCCGACCGGGCACATTCCGCCAACGCATAGAGGAAATCTGGAAGAATTCGTTGAAAAGCGAGCATCTGCTGCCGGTCAACACCGACACGCGGCTCGTCAAGATTGAGGGATTCATCTCGCGCCCGGAGTTCGCCCGCCGGCGCAATCCGTTGCAATATCTGATCGTGAACGGCCGCAATATGCGCCATCCTTACTTCCATAAGGCGATAATGAACTGTTACGACCAGCTGATAGCGCCGGGCACGCAACCCTGCTATTTCCTGATGTTCACGGTCGATCCCGATACAATCGACGTCAATATCCATCCCACCAAGAACGAGATAAAATTCGAGAACGAGCAGGAGATATGGCCCATACTCACCTCGGCCGTAAAACTGTCGTTGGGACGGTTTTCGGCTGTGCCGAGCATAGACTTCAACAGCGATACGGTGGAAATACAGCCGCTGCGCGGAGGAGAAGTTCCCACGGAACCCCGCATTTCGTTCAATCCGGATTACAATCCGTTTCTGGAATCGGCCAAGGAACACAAGAACATCGACAGCCGTTACAGGCCGACAAAGGTTGAAAGCAACTGGCAGTCGCTCTACGAAGGCCTCCCCTCCTCCAGACAATCCGAAGGAGCATCGCAGGAACAGTCCGTGCCTGCCGACGACCTCCAGAGCGCTATATTCGATCAGAACGAGATACAGGCCGGAATCACTCCGATATGCCTGCAATACTCCCTGAAATATATCATCACGACATCGCACGACGGGCTGATGATAATCGACCAGCACCGCGCGCACGTCAAGATTCTATACGAGGATTATCTGAAACGGACCGGCAACTCCTCAATCGTGTCCCAGACCCTGATGTTCCCGGAGACGGTTAGCCTTGACGAGTCGCAGCAGGCAGCCCTGGCCGAAGTTCAGGATGATCTTGCAGGGCTTGGATTCAATGTGGAATACTCCGATGGCACCGACTGGCAGATAATGTCGGCACCGGCGATGTTGAAACCGCACGATATCCGGGATGTACTGCTCCGCATACTGGACTCCGTGACGGAAGACTCGGCAAATTATGGGAACGAACAGCTAAGCTCAACGACATTGCGCGAAAAGGCCGCTCTAATTATGGCGCGTTCCGGTGCAATCCGCCGCGGCGTACGCCTCACAGTCAAAGAAATGGAGGATCTGACGAGCCGTCTCTTCAGCCTCCCTGATCCGATGCTCACACCTAACGGCAATAAAGTCTATACCATCCTGTCCGAACAGCAGATAGGGCGTCTGTTCGATTCCGCTGCAATTCTGTAACCCTTCAGAATTCTGAGGTGCACCCACTCTGAATACTAAGAATACCATATAAAATTGCGACACCATTCGACATCTCCGTCGAATGGTGCCAATCTAACCTAACAATTCCTATAGATATATACTGATGTCTTTCCTATTTATCTTAAATCTTTCTCTTCACAAGCATTTGACGCTATTGAATCAGGGCTTGTTGCTATGCTATCTCAGCACAGCAACATTGCTCCGATATTCAGATAGTCAGTTAGAAATTTCATGATCTTCGGTTAATCCAAGCGATAGCCTGACTTCCGGTCAGTTAATATAGCGGATAGCGGCTATCAAGCAATACGGTTAATTCTCTGCATCACTCAAGTGGAGTATTTCACTCCTCCTCAAGTATCTGCGACAAAATTAATACAGTTTTCATCGCAGTGCAAGAGGTGGTAAAGGTATATAGTAAATACCGCGATTGCTTTTACACCTGACTATCTGACATTTAGCATAATCACATACACTGTTTTTGGTAAAAAAAAGTACAATTCTTACTCTAAAAAAATTTACCAAAAGGAGATTTTGTGGTCAGATTTTAGGCACACCCAGCGAGCGGACGGCGTCGACAAATGATTCTTTGGGGACGGCGGCGCGGTTGCGGATGCGCTGGCGGGTATTGTAAACGGTGCGGACGGAACAATGAAGGAACTGGGCAATTTTTGGACTGTCGGTTAGACCGAGACGCACCAGAGCATAGATTCGGAGTTCCGTATTGAGCAATTCTCCTTTCTTGAGGACTATTCGCTCGTCCGGGCGCAGCAGTGTATTGAAATCTTCGACAAAATTGGGATAAAGGCTCAGGAAAATCTTGTCGAAATTCTGATACAGTTCCTTAATCTCGGCGTTGGAAAGTTCGGGGTTGCAAGTCGACCGGTTCAATTCCTCGAACTTGCGGTCGACGAGCAGACGGTGGATATTACGGCGATAGGCGTCAAGTTTGTTGATATATTCCGAGCAGATTGCGAAGATATCGGCAATGTATCGCTCCTTGGCATAATTGTTTTCCGAAAGCTTCACATTGTGCTGCTGAGCCTGGCTGTACATGTCCTTCAGCTTGTTGTTGGCCGTCTGCAAAGCGGCATTGGCCTCCTGAAGCTGGTTTTCGAGCACCTTTTGCGAATCTATATGTTTTTCCAGTTGCTGTTTGCTGTCGATAAGGGCAGTCTTGTTGAGTCTGAGCTTACGGTTCTGTGAAATGGAGAACAGCAGCAAGCCGATGAGCAGCACGGCGATGATAGCCAGAATGATGAAATATATGTGCAGAGTGCGACTCTGTTTCTCCGACTCATTCTGGTAGGCAGTTATGATATTATTCTGCAACTCCGAGAGACTGACTATACGCACGCGGTTCTTGAAATCATCAGCGGCCTTGAGACAGCTGCGGATATATTCGTTGGCCCGTCTCAAATCGTGACGGTCGTACATAATCATGGCGATCTTCTCAAGCGATGCAATCTCCTTATTGTCGATTTTCGCATCAGCTATAGCTGAAAGAATCAAGTACTTCAATTCATTCTCCTCATCGCCAATTCTTTCGTATAATCGGCTCAGAATATATGCGTTTTTGGCATCGTTAGCCGAATCGAAGTCGCTTTCCCGTATCACGGGAAGGATTTTGGCAATAGCATCACGTGCATCCTTATTGCCACGGAGGCTATACCAACCCACGAACCAGCAATAATGGGGGTTCTTCGGAGATAGTCCCTGAATCAGATTCGAGAGCATCTTCTCGGTATCAGCATCGTATGGATTCTCCAGACTGTTGAGGCCGAGATACTGATCGCGATGAGTGTAGAGGAACAGTTCCTGTTCCTTGAACATCAGGTAGAGCGTAGTATCCAGCCGTTCCTCTTCGATTTCATCGATGGCTGCCTGGGCACGGTCAAGCAGGCCGGATGCCGTGTATACGTAGCAGCGCTCAATGTCGGTTTCATCCTTCCAGCGTTGCCTGCCGATCCGGGATGCAAGGTCGTATGTCATTTCGACATAATAGAGCGCCGAGTCTGAATCGAAGTTTCGATATTCATTGTAAAGGTCGCGCGCGGTCCAGAAACGGTGTTCAAGATCGTCCGAAGCAGAGAGTTCCCTTTTCAGGTCTCTGAGTTTCGTAAGCTTATGGTCCTCGTACTCTTTGGAGTTGGCCAGCGTACGGTCCAGAATTTCGATGAGCTGATCGCTGTTATAATCTGACAATCCGGCTTGTGCCGTTGTCACGCAGCAGGCTACAGCCACGAGGCACAAAAAACATTTGAATTCAGACAGGATCCTCATCTTTTTAAGTAGAAAATTATCTGCCGGCACCGGCGATCATTTCAGCAACCGCAGCATTGAACTCGGTGCGACCCAAAAGGTTTTCGACCGATAGATGCATTCTGTAGTTCCAGTAATTGCGGGGGTTTGCAGGCACATTGATACGCTCTTCCCTGCAATCTACCCGACGCACCAGGGGGTCGACAGCCATCCAGTCCTGCAACGGCAAGATGCAGAGCATCGACGGACTCTTGAGGTGAAGTCCCACAATACGGCGGCATATATCGGGCGTGGCGATCATCGGCACATCCCCCTCGAGGCCTAAAACTTCGTGGTAATATCGGGCGGCACGGTCATGATCCTCCTCCCACCACTGACGGATACCTTCCATATCGTGCGTTGAAGTTGTGCAAACCGAATAATAGGGGTACGATTCCGTGTCACCGAACTCGCGGCCGGGTTCCTTGGGCATGCGCTGGATCTCGAGCGACAGTATATGAAGCTGGCTCATCACAGAAGGCACGCAGTCGGGAATCATGCCGAGGTCCTCGCCGCAGGCAAGCATACCGGTAGCGTCTATCAGAGGCGGCAGCTTCCACATCGCCTTACCGTACCAGAAATCATTGTGACGATGATAGAAGAAATCATCGTAGAGCCGGTCGAAATTACGCTTGGCGCCATCTGGCAGTATCCGATACTGACCTGTGGTACGGGCTGTGATGCGCGGATGATAATGGCCTTTTTTATAGGGATCCTCGATAAACAGCACATCATCGATGATTCCGAGCATGGCGTCGCGCAGACGGCGGTGACGGTCATCGTCGGGCTTGCCGGCAAAGTAAACCTCCACCTTAGCCTGCGTGTCGACGAATTCGCACAACCGATACGAATCATATCCGGCACGGTCCAGGAACGTATTGACTGCATCATCCTTGTATGGGCCGAAGAGATCATCGAGCATCCATGTCCGTATCAAAGGATTGACCATCTGTTCGGCATCGAACCAGAAATCATATTTCTCCAGCATCTCCTGCGGCGACATCGGCAGGGCAGGATTGAAGTAACCGAGCAATCCATGCACCGCGTCAAGAGGTATCTGCCAGATCCGGAAGAACCCGAGTATATGATCAATGCGGTAAGCGTCGAAATATTCCGCCATTTTGCGGAAACGGTTCTTCCACCATGCAAAACCGTCCCAAGACATGCGGTCCCAGTCATAGGTCGGGAATTCCCAGTTTTGTCCCAGCACGGAAAAATCATCGGGAGGAGCTCCGGCCGACGTATTCATATTGAAAAGTTCGGGAGCCTGCCAGGCATCGACACTTTCTCGGCCTATACCGATAGGGATATCCCCCTTGAGCACTACACCGTTGGCATGGGCATACTCCCGCGCCTGATGGAGCTGACGGTCCAGATGGAATTGTACAAAATAGTAGTAGTCCATCTGCACGATACGCGAGGCGGCAAAATCTTCGATACGGTCGGCGGCATAAACCGACATCTCTTTCCATTTCCGATGGTCGGCTGTATGGAACTCATCCCGCAGCACACGCCATGCGGCATACGGTTTGAGCCAATATTCGTTTCGAGTCACGAAATCGCAATACTCCACGGATTCGGCCAGTTTGCCGTAATCCTGGGCAAAAATCTCTCTGAGATACTGTTCCTTCAGCTTTGACACAGCCTCATAATCCACTTCGGGAAGCAGATTGAGTTCCCGTCGGCATTTTTCGTAATAAGCCCTTCGTTCCGGATTATTCAGTCTGCCGACTTCCGACGGGCGGATGTATAGCGGATGAAGCGCAAAAGTGCTGTTGGCCCTGTAGGGATAGGAATCTATCCAGGTACCGGTCAAAGTCGTATCGTTGATGGGCAGAATTTGCAGGATATTCTGTCCGGTCAGCCTGCACCAGTCCACCATCGGCATCAGGTCGAGGAAATCTCCGACACCGAAATCGTCGTTTGAGCGCAGCGAGAACACCGGGATTGCCGTGCCGGCACCGCGCCAGCCGGGCAATGGATTGACGAAACGCGTTCCGTCGATCACGATCTGCTGATCGGGCCGTTCGGAGGCTATGCCGAAAATACGGTTGTTCATGGCCTCCCAGCCCAGGCACTTGCCCTGATTGTCGAGAACTATGAATTTGTATTCAAAAGGAATCTTCATACCGGACAGGGGCAGGCGCACCTCCCATATAGGGAAATCCGCATCGTTGAGGCGGATAGCATTGGCCGGATCCCAGTTGCCGAGGATATCGCCCTCGCCGCAGATGGCAAGTGTCTGATCCGGGCGAATCATCGGGGCAAACACGCGTATACTGATTGTGCCGGGTTTCGCCTCGAGGGGCTCCGTCCGTCCGGGACGCCGGAATATTCCCGACGTGAACGCCGAAGAATAGAAGGGCATATTCGCGGGACGGTCCTGCCAGGAATCGAATATGGTGCAAAGCTCGATTCCGCGGCCGGCCACATAACGATGAGGTCTACCCCACTCGAAACGCCACTCCTTGTCGGGCGACTTCACCACAAACCAATAATTGAAACCGGACGCAGGAGTCCCGATGTCGACGGACAACTGCCACAGTCCGGGGTTGACCATCTTCATCTCGAGTGCCTGACGTGAGTCGCCATTGCCGAGTTCGGCAATATCACCGCAGATGCAGAGGGTCTCGCCCCATACCGTATGATAATTGATATTGAATACTATCCTCATTCAGAGCTGGGTTTTAGCCGCACTTGGACGTACCGCAAGTGGTACAGATCAGGCAGCCTTCCTGATAAACCAAAGTTTCGGCGCCGCACTTGGGACACTTCTGACCCGTAGCGGGCGTACCGTTGGTCATGTATTTCTTCAAAGCACGCTCCACACCCATTTTCCAGGTGTTGATGCTCGTCGAATCCAGGTCGAGACCACCTACCAGTTTCAGCACCTGATCGATAGGCATGCCGTAGCGCAGCACTCCCGAAATCAGCTTGGCATAGTTCCAGAACTCGGGGTTGAACTTCTCGCTCAGTCCCTCGATCGTGGTCTTGTAGCCGCGTTTGTTGATGAACTGGAAGTCGTAGCGCTTGTTACCATTCTGGTCGAAGGCCTTGATGATCTTGCCGTGCGTCACACTCTTGGGGCAGAATATGCCGTCTTCGTCGTCGGCAAGACCGGTAAAGATCTCGTATGGTTTGTTGTCGACCAGGCCGACGAAAGCAATCCATTTCTCCTTATTGTTCTGGAAGCGGACCACATCGGCCTCCAG
>JAQXIE010000070.1 GCA_029007645.1 Bacteroidales bacterium | reverse complement strand
GCCAGCAGCAATGCCAGCGTCACGGCATACAGATAGGTCGAGAACAGACCGAAGGCATGGAACGAAGTGGCCGCACACCATATCACGTCGAATGTCAGAATGGTGAGCAGAGCCCCGGTGAATGCTACAATAAAACTTCGGCAGCACAGGCCGCCGAAGCATTTTTTCAGTATGTTCATACAGGAATTTGCAATCCTTTGTTATTTTTTCTGGATTTTGGCCCAGGTGTCTTTCAGGCCGATGGTTTTGTTGAACACGGGATGACCGGGCGTCGAATCCTGGTCGACCACATAGTAACCGAGGCGCTGGAACTGATAATGGTCACCGGCTTTGATGCGCTCGGCGAGCCAGGGTTCGATCATGGCGTTGTCGCGCACCCGGAGCGAGTCGGGGTTGAGAAGGTCGCGGAAGTCGCCCTCTTCGGCCGAGGGGTTCTCGACGGCGAAGAGACGGTCGTAGTCGCGGATTTCGGCACGGGTGGCGGTGGGCACCGATACCCAGTGGAGCGTGCCCTTGACCTTGCGGTCGGCACCGGGCAGACCGCTGCGTGTCTCCGGATCGTAGGTGGCGTGGATGGCCGTGATATTACCGTCGGCATCCTTCTCGACGCCGGTGCACTTCACGATATATGCTCCCTTCAGACGCACTTCCTTGTCGGGCGACATGCGGAAGAATTTCTTGGGGGGATTCTCCATGAAGTCCTCGCGCTCGATCCAGAGCTCGCGGGTGAAAGGCATCTGATGCGAGCCCTCGGCCGGATTCTCGGGATTGTTGTCCATCTCCATCATCTCGGTCTGACCCTCGGGATAGTTGTCCAGGATCAGTTTCACGGGATTCTGCACCACGCTGACGCGCGTGGCGGTGGCATTGAGGTCCTCGCGGACGGAGTGCTCGAGAAGTTCGATGTGGTTCAGGGCCTCATATTTGGTGTAACCGATTTTCTTGATGAAGCTTTTGATGGATGAGGGGGTGTATCCGCGGCGGCGCAGGCCGCGCAGGGTCGGCATCCGGGGGTCGTCCCAGCCGTTGACCAGGCCCTCGGTGACGAGCTGCAGCAATTTGCGCTTGCTCATTACGGTATAGGTGAGGTTGAGCCGGTTGAACTCAATCTGTCGCGGGCAATAGCTGTCATCGGCCAGCTCCTTGACGAAATACTCGTAGAGCGGGCGGTGGGGGACGAATTCAAGGGTGCATATGGAGTGTGTCACGCCCTCGAAATAATCGCTCTGGCCATGTGCGAAATCATACATGGGGTAAACCTTCCACTTGTCGCCCGTGCGCCAATGGGGGGTCTTGATGATACGGTACATGATGGGGTCGCGGAAGTGCATGTTGTCCGAGGCCATGTCGATCTTGGCGCGGAGCACCATCGAACCCTCCTCGAATTCACCCCGGTTCATGCGCTGGAACAGGTCGAGGTTCTCCTCGACGGGACGGTCGCGGAAAGGGGATGCCGTGCCGGGTTGCGTGGGCGTACCCTTCTGTCGGGCAATCTCCTCGGAGCTCTGTTCGTCGACGTAGGCTTTGCCTTCACGGATCATCCGCAGTGCCAGATCGAAGAGCTGCGGGAAGTAGTCGCTGGCGTAATAGAGGCGGTCGCCCCAGTCATAGCCCAGCCAATGGATGTCCTCCATGATGGCGTCGCGGTACTCCGTGTCCTCCTTCTGCGGGTTGGTGTCGTCGAAGCGCAGGTTGCATGTGCCGCCGAATTTCTCGGCCGCGCCGAAATCCATGATGAACGCCTTGGCGTGTCCGATGTGAAGGTAGCCGTTGGGTTCGGGCGGAAACCGCGTGTTCAGCCGGCCGCCGTTCTTGCCTGCGGCCAGATCGTTCACAATCTCCTGTTCCACGAAGCTCAGACCGCCTTCGTTCTCGTTCCCTTCGTTGATTATCTCTTCGCTGACTTTATTTTCCATGAGGTATGCATTTCGCAAGACACGCTTGCGAAGGTTTAGGGGTTTAAATTTCGCAAGGCAGGCTTGCGAGGTTTATAGGTTTAAAGGGTTAAGAGCCTTTTAAAGTGCAAAATTACAAAAAAAATTGCTGTGACAAAAATCGATGATGCGTATCAAACGAAAATGGCCCCCGCGATGCGGGGGCGAAATTCCTTTTTCTGTTAATTGAGGACCATCGAGCCGAGTTTGCCACCGCCGATGCTGGCATATGAGCGGGCGAATTGTCTGATGAAATTCAGAGTCGAGGTGCGGGGCTTTTTCATTGTTTTGTTTTTGGCGTCGGTCATGTTTTTTAATGAGTAGTCGTGGGCCATAGGCAATAAGGTTGAGAGTGAGAGTATATGTGTATGTGTAATAAAAAAGACTACCAATAAACGCACATACTTATTCGTTGATAATTACGACTATATAACGCCCGAGGCACATATATATTTTGCTGCGGTGCGAATAAAATGCAAATAAAAAAATAAAGACAAAGTGCAATAATAATACCGGCTCCGCATCGTTAATAAACGATTGGGGAGCCGGTAAAAATGGGTTAATGACAAACGCAGTAAGGAACGATGCCTTAGCTGCGGAGTCAGAGGGTCAGGACGATATCCTTTTCGGCGGCGATGCGCCGCAGGTTCAGAATTGCATAACGCATGCGCCCCAGGGCGGTGTTGATGCTTACGCCGGTGATCTCGGCAATCTCCTTGAAGGAGAGTCCCTGATAGTAACGCATGGTCAGTACCTGACGCTGCAGTTCCGGCAGCTCCTTGATCAGAAGCTTTACGTCGGCGCGTATCTGGTCGGATATCAGGATATCCTCGATGGTCTGCTCGCACAGTTCCTTGCGGTTCAGTATGTCGACATCCGTGATGTCGGCGCTCTGCAGATTCTCGGATTTCTCCTGCCTGTAGTAGTCGATTATTAAGTTATGCGCTATGCGGGAGATCCATGCCGGAAATTTGCCGTTCTCCGTGTAACGACCCTGACGGATGGTCTGGATAGCCTTCACAAATGTCTCCTGGAATATATCGTTGGCTATGTCCTCATTCTTGATGGTGCGGAGGATATAGTTGAAAATTCGTTCCTGATGTCTCCTCAGAAGGGTGTCGAAAGCTTCGTTGCTTCCCTGCGCATAGGCCTTGACGAGCTGCTCGTCGGTCAAGGTTTTATAATTTGCCATATTGTTGATTTGCTGATAAGGTAGATTTTCTCTATAGGCAAACGTCTTATTCTGTTGTGTTAAGTTGTGTTCTTGTCTAACTGTCGGAGCGCCCGGAGGTGCCCCGGTGTGTTTACGGATGCAAAGATACAACCTGCAACGGCCTTTTGCAAGTTTTAGCGTGATTAAAATTGTTAATCTGTGTTAAAATTTGTTTTGCGCCTTCCGGAATTTTACGGCCACCCAGTTGTCGGAGTCTTTTTTGCCGCACATTGTCAGGCTGTAACGTTCGGCGGCTTCGGCTATCACCGGTATATCCTGCTCGTAGAAACCGCTCAGCAGCATGGTGCCTCCGGGCCGTAGGGCGGCCGCGTAGCGGTCAATGTCGCCAAGGATAATGTTGCGGTTGATGTTTGCCAGCAGCAGGTCGGCGGGTTCGAGCTGGTCGAGGGCCGAGGCGTCGCCGCAGATCATCCTGATGTCCTGATGATTGAGCCGGACGTTCTCAAGGGCGTTTTCGTACGCGCCGGGGTCGATTTCGATGCCCGTCACGGGTGTGGCGCCCCGCATCGCCGCCAGGATGGCCAGGATGCCTGTGCCCGTGCCCATGTCGATGACGCTGCGCCCCGACATCTCCTCCTCCAGAATCCATGAGGCCATGCGCGAGGTGGTGTGATGATGACCCGTGCCGAACGCCATCTTCGGGTCGATCACGATGTCGAATTCAGCCTGCGGCACGTCATGATGGAACGATGAGTGCACCACGCAGCGGCCCTCGATCACGATGGGCTTGAAATAATGCTTTTCCCATTCCTCGTTCCAGTCGCAGCCCGGGATCCGTTCGGATTCCACATGGAGCTCCCGGAGCGGCATAGGCATATCGGCAAGCGTTTCGCGGGTGAGTCGGCACACGTCGGTACCCGCCTGGTCGAGAGCGTCGCATGATATATATGCCGAGAGCCCGGTGTCGTCGGGCTCAAACGATTCAAAGCCGACTTCGGCGAGGAAGGCGGCTATAAGGTCGGTCGTGTCGGCCGTGCAGGGGCTCGGTTCGACACGCACCCGGTAATAGTCATAACTCATTTCTTCTTCTTTCTGAAGCGTTTGATGATTTTGCGCGAGGGCCCGATCAGAGAAACTCCCAGCATTACGTAATCCATCGGATTGAGTCGGGAAATGATCGACTTACCGACGATGCGCGCCACGCTGCCCGTCGATTTCAGAACGGGCACCTTATCGGCGACCCGGTCGAGCAGACCGGATTTCTCCTTGTCCGAGCCGAAGGGTTTGCGGAGATTTACGATGCTCTGCTGCAGATTGGCTTTGCAGAATTCCTTGCGCAGGGCCGCAAGCGATTTCTGATAGCGCAGTTCCTCCATGGTGTACCCCTGGAAAACCTTACGGATCTTGCCGTCCTTGATCTCGACGGACTCATTGTTTGATATCATTAACTGGCTCATGGGAATCGGTGTGTTCAGGTTTCTTAAACGGTCAGATCACTTGGTCGTAATCGTATCGTCTTCGTCGGGTTTGATGAGAATCTTGGTCAGCATCTTGGCCAGAGGGTTGAGCAGCAACGGTTTGCGGAACAGCCACAGCAGCACGAGCAGCAGGCAGATGATTCCGCCTACGGTCAGGAATGCCAGTGCGGGACACATTATCAGCTTGAACACTTCCACGAGCGCGAATCCGAACAGAATCAGAGCGACGAATCCCAGCAGGAGACAGATGAATCCGATGATGAGGGTGGTGAGAAGCACCGTCATCTTTTCGGCCAGCGACAGTTTGGCATAATTTATCTCCAGGGCTATCCATGATTTGCCCTGTGCGAAAATATTTTGGATATCATCCAGAATCTTTAGTCTCATAGAGGTAAGTTATAGGAGGGAATTGAAAGGGAACAGGCTTTCCGGTAGCGCCGATGGCTCCGGAAAGCCTGTGGTGTCAAGCCTCGGCGGCGGAGAGTTCGGCGATCAGCGCGTCCACTTCATCGTCGCTGCAGTGGCATCCGTGTTTCTTCAGGATGTCGCTGATGCGCGAGCGTACGTCGGCGCCTTTCTCGGGAGCGAACAGCAACGCCGCGCCGCATCCTACGATGGCTCCGCCAACAAAGGCGGATATGAGGGTCAGTGCTTTCATCTTATGTAGTTATATTGTGTGAGTGTCTGATTTGTATTCTCTCAGAGTTTCTTCTCTACCTGGTCCTCGATCTCGTCAACCAGTTCGTCGAGCTGATTCTTCTTCAGGGTAATTCCTTTCTCTTTCAGGAATTCGGCAATCTTGTTGCGGGTGTCGGTTCCTTTTTCGGGAGCTGCCAGAAGTCCGACAGCTGCGCCGGCGATGGCACCGCCGATCACGGACATGATGATGTGTAATGGTTTCATAGTTTGTCGATTTTATAGTTTCTATTTTTCCTTCTATAAACTATAACAACAAAATTACAAAAAAATTCACGATAAGCTAAATAATTTTTCGGGTTGAGCCGAAAATATTGCTAAATTTGCATTGATGATTGGACTTGCGGACTGTAATAATTTCTTTGTAAGCTGCGAGCGGACTCTCGACCGGAGTCTGGAGGATCGTGCCGTGGTTGTGCTGAGCAACAACGACGGTTGTGTAGTGGCGCGCAGCAACGAGGCCAAGAGATTGGGAATCAGGATGGGGGAGCCGGCCTTCCGGATCCGCGACATGATCGAACGCGGGGATGTTGTGGCGTTGTCGGGCAATCACATGCTTTACCGCGAAATTTCGCTGCGCGTTCACGACATATTCCGGCGCTATGCGCCGTCGACGCTCGATTATTCGGTCGACGAAGCCTTTCTGCTCATGGACGGTGTGCCCGAAGCGCAGCTTGCCGCCATCGGCGAAGCCATCTGGCAGACCTGCTGGGAGGAGGAGCATATACCGGTTACGGTCGGTTTTGCGCCCACAAAGACGCTGGCCAAAATAGCGACCGAGGTCGGCAAGAAATGTGGCAGGCGCGTGGTGGTGCTCGACAGCGAGGAAGCATGCCATGCGGCCTTCGATTCGATGCCTATCGGCGATCTGTGGGGGATAGGGCGCCGGCTGGCCAAACGTCTATACACCATGG
>JAQXIE010000069.1 GCA_029007645.1 Bacteroidales bacterium | reverse complement strand
CGGCTCTAATTTTATGTGCGTTGTTGCGCTTATTTCACAGTGAATTTCACCTTGCTGCGGATGTCGGCCGAAGATGCTCCTACCAGAGCCTCGAAGTCGCCGGGCTCGCTGACCCATGCATGCTTGTCGGCATCGAAGAAGCTCAGAGCCGGCTCGTCGATCTCGAAAGTGACGGTCTTGGTCTCGCCGGGCTGGAGGGCAACCTTCGAGAAGCCCTTGAGCTCCTTGACGGGACGATCAACGCTCGACTTCAGGTCGCTGATGTAGAGCTGAACGGTCTCGCTGCCGGCACGTTTACCGGTGTTGGTGACGGGAACCGAAACGGTGAACTTGTCACCCTTGGCGCCAACGGCCTTGTCGACAGTGGCTTTGCCGTACTTGTAGGTGGTATAGCTCAGACCGTGTCCGAAGGGGAAGTTGGGCTTCAGCTTGTTCTTGTCGATGTAGCGGTAGCCTACGTATATACCCTCGTTGTAGGGCATATCCCACATTTCATTGCCGAAACGGTCTTTGGTCTTGGTGCCGGGGTAAGCTCCGAGTTTGTGAGCGCCCACCTGATCGAGGCTCGTATAATAGGTGTAGGGGAGCTTGCCGCTGGGGTTGACGTCGCCGCTCAGGATGTCGGCCAGTGTGTTGCCGGTCTCGTTGCCGAGATACCAGGCCTGTACGATGGCGGGAACCTTGTTGACCCAGGGCATTGCCACGCCCGTACCGCTGATGTTGACAACCACCAGATTCTTGTTGGCCTTGGCCAGAGCATCGATCAGCTCGTTCTGTCCGTAAGGCAGGTCCATTGTGGTGCGGTCGAAGTCCTCGGCGTCATTGTGGGGAGCCTTGTTGAGGCCGCCGAAGAAGAGAACCAGGTCAGCGTCCTTGGCGGTCTTCACTGCGTCGGCCAGAAGTTCCTCCTTGCTGCGGAAGTCGCGGAGATCCTGATTGGTGCGCACACCGTTGTATTCGCCGGTGGTATCGCCGACATATCCGCGGGCATAGCTGATTTCATATTCTTTGCCAAGGCGGTTCTTGAGGCCCTGAAGCGGGGTGATCTCATAAGCGGCCTTGAGCGAGGAGCTGCCGCCGCCGACGGTCATCATCTTGATGGCGTTCTCGCCGATGACTGCGATTTTCTTAACCTTGGCGGGGTTGATGGGAAGCAGATCGCCCTGGTTCTTGAGCAGAACCACACCCTCGCCGCCGATGTTGCGGCAAGCTGCGATATGTTCGTCGCTCAGCATCGCACCGTAAGGACGGTTGCGGTTCATCGTCGTGCGGAAGGTGAGACGCAGCACACGGCGAACCTTGTCGTTGAGCTCATCCTCGCTGTATTTGCCTTCCTTGATTCCGTTCAGGTACGGATTGGCGAGCCAGTAGTTGTCGTATGCATTGCTGACGCCGTTGGTCAGACCGTTGGTCCAGCTGCCGAACTCCATATCGAGACCGCCCTTGACAGCCGACTCGGTTTCATGTACGGCACCCCAGTCGGAAATCACGGCACCGTCCCAGCCCCATTCGCCTTTCAGGATGTCGTTCATCAGGATGGGGTTGTAGCTGGCGTGCTCGCCACGGAACAGGTTGTAACCGCCCATGAAGCTCCAGGCGCCGCCCTCCAGGGCTGCAGCCTTGAATGCAGGCAGATATATTTCGTAAAGCGTACGGTCGTCGACAATCGGGTTGGATGTGTGGCGGTTGATCTCGTTGTTGTTGAGCGCGAAGTGCTTGACGCAGACTGCCACGCCATTGGCCTGGACACCCTTCACATAATCCACGGCCATTTTACCGGCCAGGAAGGGATCCTCGCCCATATACTCGAAGTTACGGCCGTTGAGAGGCGTACGGTAGATGTTGATACCGGGGCCGAGCAGGACTGCCTTGTTACGATAGCGTGCTTCCTCGCCGATGCTCTTTCCGTAGAGCTTGGCCATCTCGGGATTCCAGGTGGCGGCGAGCGCTGTCAGCGACGGGAACGCCATGCAGGAGTCGTTGGTCCATGATGCCTGCTCCCATTCGTCCCAAAGCACCTCGGGGCGTACGCCCATAGGTCCGTCGGTGCACCACAGCTCGCTGATACCCAGGCGGGGAACGCCGGGAGCGCTGAATTTTGACTGCGCGTGGATGATGTTGATTTTCTCACGGAGTGTCATGCGCGAAAGTGCGTCCTCAACTCTTTCCTCAAGGGGTTTGCTGTCATCAAGATAGACAGGTACTGCCGCCTGCGTTGCAGTTGCGCCCAAAAGCGCTACCGACAGCAACAAGTTCGAAATTCTCATGATATTGTTATATGTTGTTTTGGTCAGTTAGTTAATTCTATCTGTTTTGCCTAAATCGGGCTATTCAGTTACAAATATACGAAAAATTTATAACTTTCTTGCCTTTGTCAGGTATTATTTCGATTAATTAAAGAATATATAGGCAATTATGACTGCGGCCACGGCTCCGACCACATCGGCCAGCAGGGCGTAACCGGCGGCATAGCGGGTCTTGCTGACACCGACCGATCCGAAATATACGGCCAGTATGTAGAACGTGGTGTCGGTGGATCCGCGCACACATGCTGCCAGTTTGGACACGAACGCGTCGGGGCCGCTGGCTTTCATCACGTCGAGCATCATGGCGCAGCTGCCGCTGCCGCTCAACGGCTTCATCAGCATCGTGGGCAACGCTCCGACCCATTGCGAGTCGAAACCCATCCAGTCGACCATGCTGCCCACGCCGCCCGTTATGATGTCGAGCGCACCGGATGCCCGGAACATGCCTATCGCCACCAGAATGGCGACAAGGTACGGTATGATCATCACAGCCGTCTTGAATCCCTCCTTGGCCCCCTCGATAAACACATCGTACACACGCAGGTGTTTCCTGACGCCCGCTGTGATGAAGGCCATGATGACGATGAAGAGTATGACGTTGGCTCCGAATGTGCTGTAGACCGACACTTTGTCGCCCGGCAGGGAGCTGAAAAACCATGTGACGCCGGCGACAAACAGGGCGATTCCGGCCAGCCAGCTCCACAGCACCCGGTCCATCCGGATATGCTGCTTGATGCAGAGGGCCGTCAGGCCCACCAGCGTGGCGATGGCCGTGGCTATCAGGATGGGGATAAACACATCAGTGGGGTTGGCCGCGCCTCCCTGCGCGCGGTACATCATTATGCTGATGGGCACCAGACAGAGTCCCGAGCTATTGAGCACCAGAAACATTATCATGGCGTCGGTGGCCGTGTCCTTATGCTTGTTGAGCGACTGCATCTCCTGCATGGCGCGCAGGCCCATGGGCGTCGCGGCGTTGTCGAGCCCCAGCATGTTGGCCGAGATGTTCATGAATATCGCCCCTATGGCGGGATGCCCTTTGGGTATGCCCGGGAACAGCCGAGAGAAGAAGGGGCTGATCAGGCGTCCGAAGAACTCGATCACGCCGGCCTTCTCCCCTATTTTCATAATGCCCAGCCACAGGGTGAGCACGCCGGTCAGTCCCAGCGACACCTGGAACGCGAAGGCTGCCTGATCGAACGAGGCGTTCATCACCTCGCTCCATACCGTCAGGTCGCCGGCAAACAACGTCCGCCCCAGCGCCATCAGAAACGCCAGGGCAAAGAACGCTATCCAGATCCAGTTGAGTACCACTTGGACTTGGGATTATCAGAATTTGCGGATACCCATTATCTCGCGGACATCCTTCAGGGTCTTGGCCGCGGTTTCGCGGGCCTTCTCGGCGCCCTGGCGCACAACCTTCGACAGATACTCGTCGTTGCTGCGGATGTCAAGGATGCGCTCGCGGATGGGCAGAGTCACTTTCAGGATATCCTCGGCAATCTGTTTCTTGAGGTCGCCGTAACGGATCGAGCAGTCGGCATAGGCCTGTTTGTAATGCTCGCATACATCGGGTTCCGACACGAGGTCCATCAGCGTAAACAGGTTGGCAATGGGTTCGCTGACAGGGCTGTTCGGCGTCTTGGGACCCTCGTCGGTAACGGCGCGCATCACCTTCTTGCGCAAGGTTTTCTCATCGTCGATCAGGTAGATGCAGTTGCCCTCGCTCTTGCCCATCTTGCCGCTGCCGTCCAGACCCGGCACCTTCACGGCGGCCGCGCCGAAATTGAAGTTGAACGGTTCGCTGAAGTATTCAGTCTTATAGAAGCTGTTGAAGCGGCGCGCGAAGCGGCGTGTCAGCTCCAGATGCTGCTCCTGGTCTTTGCCCACGGGTACAAGATCGGCATGATGGATCAGAATATCCACAGCCATCAGCGTGGGATAGGTCAGCAGACCGGCGTTGACGCGCTGGTTTGTCTGGTTGCCGATGATGTCCTTCTCGATTTCGTCGCTGTCCGACGTGATGCCCAGCGCCTTGCGCGCCTTGTCCTTGAACGAGGCCGTGCGCATCAGCTCGCCGATACCCACGTGCATGTTCATCAGCAGATACATCTCCGAGATTTCCGGAACGTCGCTCTGCACATATATCGTGTTCTTGTCGGGATCGAGACCCGCCGCCAGATACTCCGCCAGAATATTCTTTACATTCTCATGAAGTTCCTTGGGATCGGGGTTGGTGGTCAGCGCGTGCAGGTCGGCCACAAAATAACGGCAGTCATAATCGTCCTGCATCCGCACAAAGTTGCGCAGCGCTCCGTAATAATTACCCAAATGAAGATTTCCGGTGGCACGGATGCCGCTCAACACAATTTTCTTTTTATCCATTATTTATGCAAATATCTTTCTACTGTGGATTCTGTCTCAGTCTTTATGCTGCAAATTTAACTAATTTTATCTTTTCGCTCAAATTTCCACGCGCTTTTCACATATTTGCACGGCTATTTCATTTAACACTAAATAAATGGCAACGGCCTGAAAAAAGTTGACTACCGGTTGGAAATATAAAGAGTTCCAGGCACGGAACTGAACGGCAAAAGCGGAGCTTTTAGCCTACACTGAACTTACAGATTTTCACAGAAGTGTTATTATATTATTGTCTGAACTACAGTCAACCAAAATCAGGAAAAGACAGTAATAATTTTGCCGTTGCCACAGGCCCTGCTGACGCAGGAAACGGAATTGCTCAGAATACAGTTCCGTACCTTGACATCTTTATATCTCCGCGTCCATAGGTTGACGACGTGGACGTCGTCATTCCAGTCAGCCACTGGAACGGCGGTGTCAACACCGCCTGAGCTCAGCTCTTTCTGGGTTTATTCCGTTACCTGCGCCAGCAGGATCTGTGGCAAAAATAAGTCGGAAGTCATAGTTATAAGGTATAAAGTAAACTTAGCTCTTCGTCACTATGACCTACTTATATTTGCTTCTGTGAGCTTCTGTAAGTTCAGTGTAGGCTAAAAGCTCTGCTTTTGCCGTCAGTTCCGTGCCTTGAACTCTTCAAAATTCCAACTATCGAAACTTGGGTCTAAGCATGACTCGGGCCCCGAAAGCGGCAAAACCGACGCCGTCGGCGATGATAATGTGCTGATATTTGGTAATTAAAGAAAAAAGTATTAATTTTGCACCGCAAAACTGCGGAGCTGAGCCTGATGCGAGGCCCGCGGAGGCGCATCAATAATCCAAATTTATATCAATAACTAATGAATCGTTACGAGACCGTTTTCATTTTAACTCCCGTTTTGTCTGATGATCAGATGAAGGAAGCGGTAGAGAAATTCAAGGACGTTCTTGCTCAGAACGACGCCAAACTCGTCAATGAAGAGCTGTGGGGCCTGCGCAAGCTGGCTTACCCGATCCAGAAGAAGTCCACAGGATTCTATGTCCTGTTCGAGTTTGAGGCAGAGCCTACCATCGTTAAGCGCCTGGAGACAGAGTATCGCCGCGACGAGCGCGTGATCCGTTTCCTGACCTTCCGTCTGGACAAGGACGCAATCGCCTACGCCGAGAAGCGCGTGGCCAAGAGAGCAGCAAAAGCAACAGAAACCCCTGTTGAAGTAGCAACCGAAGAGAACAAGGAGGCATAACCATGGCAGCAAACAACGAAATCCGTTACCTCACTCCCCTGACTGTAGACGTCAAGAAGAAGAAATACTGCCGTTTCAAGAGAAGCGGTATCAAGTATATCGACTACAAGGATCCCGAGTTCCTGAAGAAATTCCTCAACGAGCAGGGCAAGCTCCTGCCCCGTCGTATCACCGGTACGTCGCTGAAGTTCCAGCGTCGTGTGGCTCAGGCCGTTAAGCGTGCCCGTCACCTGGCTCTGCTGCCCTACGTAACCGACTTGATGAAATAATCACATAACCTTTAAAGCACAGAAAGATGAAAGTAATTTTGAAGCAGAACATCCCCAGCTTAGGTTATAAGGATGATATCGTTGAGGTAAAGGACGGCTACGGCCGCAACTACCTGATCCCCCAGGGACTGGCAGTGATCGCCAGCAACGCCGCTCTGAAGGTGCTGGCCGAGAACCAGCGTCAGCAGGCTCACAAGATCGAGAAGATCCTCAACGAGGCTCAGGCTGCAGCCGCCGCTCTCGAGGGCGTTCGCCCCGTAATCATCGCCAAGGCCGGCCCCAACGGAAATATCTACGGTAGCGTCGGCGCCGCTCAGATCGCTGATGCCCTCGCTAAACTCGGTCACGAGGTTGATCGCAAGATCATCGAACTCGAGGCTGTTAAGCAGGTCGGCGAGTATGTCGCTAAGATCCGGTTCCACAAAGAGGTTACCGCCGAGGTGCCCTTTGAGGTCGTTCCCGAAGAGGAAGACAAGTAATCAGATAATATCCGATATAAAATTGCAGACCTCCATTGCGGTGGTCTGCTTTTTTAATTTTACGATTCCGCTGAACAGCGGAATCAAATATTAACCGAATAACATACGCGTTATTATGGATTTGTTCGAGAAAGTAAGCAAGGACATCATGTCCGCAATGAAAGCCCGCGACAAGGTGCGCACCGAAGCGCTGCGCGGCGTGAAGAAAGAATTTATCGAGGCAAAAACCGCCAAGGGAGCCAACGGCGAACTCAGCGATGAAGCCGCGATAAAGATACTGATGAAAATGGTTAAGCAGCGCAAGGAAAGCGCAGCAATATATACTGAGAACAACCGTACCGAGCTGGCCGAAGGGGAGCTGGCCGAAGCAGCAGTGATCGAGGAGTACCTGCCCAAGCAGCTCAGCGAGGATGAGTTGAAGGCCGAACTTCAGGCCATCATCGCCGAGGTCGGCGCCGCCGGTCCGAAGGATATGGGCAAGGTGATGGGCGTGGCCAGCAAACGTCTGGCCGGCCGTGCCGAAGGCCGCGCTATCTCGGCCGCTGTCAAGACGCTTCTGGCATAAGCCAGGAGCTTATAGAACTGCGAGCGAGTGAATAGCTGCCTCAGGATCTTTGGCCTTGAAAACGTAGCTGCCTGCCACCATGATGTCGGCGCCCGCAGCGGCCAGCAACGGCGCTGTCTCAGCATTGACGCCGCCGTCCACTTCAATCCGCGCATGCGACCCGGTGCTGTCGATAAGTTCCCGGAGCTCCCGGACTT
>JAQXIE010000068.1 GCA_029007645.1 Bacteroidales bacterium | reverse complement strand
GCACAGAGCATATTCCGGCTCGATGGGCTCCTTCACCTTGATGATCATCTCTGCTGTGGCGTAGACATCCTCGATGGAGGGAAGTATCTTGGCACCCGCTGCAAGGTATTCTTCATTGGCGAAGCCGCTCCCTTCGCCCGCATGGTCCTGGACGTAAACTTCGTGACCGTGTGCCACAAGTTCTTTCACTCCGGCCGGGGTCGCTCCGACCCGGTTCTCGTTGTTCTTGATCTCTTTCGGAATGCCGATTTTCATAACTTGGATATTAGATTGTAAGGTGTTTAGGCATCGTTAAGGATCGATGCCTTAGTCCCGGCGGCACTATGATGCACATTATGTCGTCGGGCTTCTGGATATATAACGGATTGGAGGTAATGAATTATCATTTTTAGTGCATAAAAATTTTTATGTTAGAAAGCATGTTTTTGACGATTTTTTTGTAATTTTGCACTTTCATTTTTCGAATTAAACGACATCGATATGGGAGGCTTCTTCGGAGCAGTATTGAAAAAACCGTGCATCGACGACCTGTTTTACGGCACGGATTACAACTCTCACCTTGGGACAAAGCGCGCAGGCATGGTGACTTTTGATCCCGAACAAGGTTTCAACCGTTCAATCCACAGTCTGGAAAGCAGCTATTTCCGTACCAAGTTCGAGGAAGAGCTTGATCATTTTGTCGGCTGTCAGGGTCTGGGTGTTATCAGCGACACCGATCCGCAGCCGATTATCGTAAATTCACACCTGGGCAGGTATGCCGTGGTGACTGTGGCCAAGATCAACAATATCCCCGAGATCGCCAGGCAATTGCTCGACAAGGGGATGCATTTCAGTGAGCTGTCGGCCAACAATATCAATCAGACCGAGCTTGTGGCCCTGCTGATCAATATGGGCAAGGATTTCGTGGACGGCATCAATCTTGTTTACAAGAATATCAAGGGTTCCTGTTCGATGCTGGTCCTGACCGAGAACGGCATCATAGCGGCGCGCGACTATCTGGGCCGTACGCCGATTGTGATAGGCAGCAAGGAGGACGGATATGCGGTGTCCACCGAGACCTCAGCTTTCCCGAACCTTGGTTATAAGATACGCCGTGACGTCGGCCCGGGCGAGATTGTACGTCTGCATGCCGACGGAATGGAGATTCTGCAGGGTCCGGCGCGCCGCGAGCAGATATGTTCCTTCATGTGGGTCTACTACGGTTTCCCGGCCAGCGACTATCTGGGCATCAACACCGAAGATGTGCGCGAGGCCGCGGGTCGTGCCATGGGCAAGGAGGATCCTGTCGAGGCCGACTGCGTGTGCGGTATTCCTGACTCCGGTGTGGGCCATGCCCTGGGTTACGCCGAGGGGCGCGGTATCCCCTACCGTCGCGCCGTGCTGAAATATACGCCCACCTGGCCGCGCAGTTTCACGCCCAGCACTCAGTCGCGCCGCGAGTTCGTGGCCAAGATGAAACTTATTCCCAACAAGGCTATCCTGGACGGCAAGCGTGTAGTGTTCTGCGACGACTCCATTGTGCGCGGCACCCAGCTGCGCGACAATGTCGCCACATTCTTCGACTGCGGCTGCAAGGAAGTGCATGCGCGCATCAGCTGCCCGCCGTTGGTCTATGGATGCCGGTATATCGGATTCACTTCATCCAAAAGCGATCTGGAACTGATCTCGCGACGCATAATTCAGGACTTCGAAGGAAAGCATGACGCCAAGCTCGACCTCTATTCCAAGACCGGAACGCCCGAATACGAGGCTATGGTGAAGGAGATAGCCAGACGCCTGAACCTGACTACGCTGAAGTTCAGCAAGATCGAGCACCTGGTGGAAAGCATCGGAATCCCCAAGGAACGCGTCTGCACCCACTGCTTCGACGGCTCGAGCTATGATCCCTCCGACGCGTGGCGCGAAGACCATGAATGAATGGAAATTTTTTTGTAACTTTGTGAGTTGATAATTGATTTAAATTTCGCAAGACAAGCTTGCGAAGGTTTATATGTTTATGGGTTTAATCTCGCAAGACAAGCTTGCGATGTTTAGGACTATCGACCGGATGGTTAAACCTTTAAACCTCAATTTTTGCGAATGCGAAAATTGAATTAAACCTTTAAACCTCAAGATTCGCTATTTGCGAATCTTGAATAATTGGCTGATAAAGGAAAAACAAAATCGACATAATGAACGAGTTAGCGACTAAATATGATCCCTCGGAAGTAGAGGACAAATGGTATGCCTATTGGATGGAGCATGGACTGTTCCATTCGGAGCCCGACGAAAGGGAGCCGTATACGATAGTTATCCCGCCGCCTAATGTGACCGGTGTCCTGCATATGGGGCATATGCTGAACAACACGATCCAGGATATCCTGGTGCGTCGTGCGCGCATGATGGGCAAAAATGCTTGCTGGGTACCTGGTACGGACCATGCGGCCATCAGCACCGAGGCCAAGGTCGTGGCCAAGTTGGCCGAAGAGGGTATCAAAAAGCAGGATTTGAGCCGTGAGGAATTCCTGAAGCATGCATGGGACTGGACCCATAAATACGGTGGCATCATCCTCAAACAGCTGCGCACGCTCGGTGCAAGCTGCGACTGGGAGCGCACCGCCTTCACCATGGACGAGAAGCTGTCGAAATCGGTGATCAAGGTGTTCAACTCGCTCTATGAGAAGGGATGGATTTACCGCGGCGTGCGGATGGTCAACTGGGATCCCAAGGCTCTGACCGCCCTTAGCGACGAAGAGGTGATTTCTAAGGAGGAGCAGAGCCATCTGTTCCATCTGCGCTACTACGTGGAGGGCGAGGATAAATACATCGTTGTCGCCACAACGCGTCCCGAGACAATACTTGGCGATACCGCCGTTTGCGTCAACCCCAACGACGAGCGTTACGGCTGGCTCAAGGGTAAGAAGGTGATTGTGCCGTTGGTTGGCCGTTCCGTGCCCATCATCATGGATGATTACGTGGAGATGGACTTCGGTACCGGTTGCCTCAAGGTGACTCCGGCGCACGACGTGAACGACTACATGTTGGGCGAGAAGTATAATCTCCCTTCGATAGACATATTCAACGACAACGGAACAATATCTGAAGCCGGCGGAATGTATGTAGGCATGGACCGCTTCGATGTCCGCAAGCGGATCATGGAGGATCTGAAGACCGCCGGTCTGGTCGAGAAGGTCGAGGACTATGTCAACAAGGTCGGACACTCCGAGCGTACCGACGCCGTGATCGAGCCTAAACTCTCGATGCAGTGGTTCGTCAAGATGGAGGAACTGGCCAAACCGGCCCTGAACGCCGTGGAGACCGACGACATCAAGTTCGTGCCTTCTAAATTCAAAAATATCTACCGTCACTGGATGACCAACATCAAGGACTGGTGCATCTCGCGTCAGCTGTGGTGGGGACATCGCATCCCGGCTTGGTATCTGCCCCAGGGCGGTTATGTTGTGGCCGAGAATGAGGAGGAAGCTCTGCTCAAGGCCATCGAGAAGACCGGTGACGGATCGCTGACCCTGTCGGATCTGAAGCAGGATCCGGACTGTCTTGACACCTGGTTCTCGTCGTGGCTCTGGCCCGTGTCGCTGTTCAACGGCATTCTGGATCCCGACAACAAGGAATTCAAATATTATTATCCCACCACCGACCTGGTGACCGCTCCGGATATCATCTTCTTCTGGGTGGCGCGCATGATCATAGCCGGTTACGAATTTGCAGGCGACAAGCCGTTCAACAACGTATATTTCACCGGTATAGTCCGCGACAAGCTCGGCCGCAAGATGTCGAAGTCGCTGGGCAACTCGCCCGACCCGCTGGAACTGATAGCCAAATTCGGTGCCGATGGCGTGCGTATGGGCATCATGCTTGCCGCTCCCGCCGGTCACGATATCATGTACGATGACTCGCTGTGCGAGCAGGGACGCAATTTCTGCAACAAGATCTGGAACTCGTTCCGCCTGATCAAGGGTTGGG
>JAQXIE010000067.1 GCA_029007645.1 Bacteroidales bacterium | reverse complement strand
GCGCCCAGACGCGAGATCAGATGGTCCAGGTCGCCCATGCGGCGCAGACAGTCGCCGGCGCGGTCGCGAAGTCCCGGATCCTTGAAGAAGTATTCCACGGCGTCCTGACGCCGCGTGATTTCTGCTATGTCGGTGATGGGGAAGAGCAGCCAGTTGCGCAGCCGGCGCCCTCCCATGGGCGTCTGCGTGTGGTCCAGAACCTGAAGAAGCGACATTCCCTCGGGCGTGAGGGGCTGCACCAGCTCCAGATTGCGGATGGTGAAACGGTCCAGGGTCACGAACCGGTCGTTGCCGATGCGGCGCAGCGATGTGATGTGCCCGATATTGGAATGTCCCGTCAGGTCGAGGTAATGCAGGATGCTGCCGGCGGCGATGATAGCGTCGGACATGCCGTCGACACCGAAGCCTTTCAGGCCGGCGGTGCCGAAATGGCGCTGCAGGCGGTCGGTCGCCGCCTCGGCGGTGTAGACCCAGTCGTCCATCTCGAATGTGCTGCAGCGATGCGTGAAGCTCTGCGTGCAGTCCTGTCCCGTGCCGCGCATGCGCAGCAGCTCGCGCGGCTGAAGTGTGCTCAGAAGTTTGTCGATCTGGCTCCGCTCACCCTGCTCGCACACGAACTCGCCCGTGCTGATGTCCAGGAAGGCCACTCCCACCGACGTGCGGTTGAAATGAACGGCCGCCAGGAAGTTGTTGTCGCGCTGCGTCATCGACGATTCCGACAGGTTCACTCCCGGCGTCACCAGCTCGGTAATGCCACGTTTCACCAGCTTCTTCGTCAGCTTCGGATCCTCCAGCTGTTCGCAGATGGCCACGCGCTTGCCCGCGCGGACCAGCTTGGGCAGGTAGGTGTCCAGGGCATGGTGCGGAAATCCCGCAAGTTCAACGAAGGCTGCCGATCCGTTGGCACGCCGCGTCAGCGTGATGCCCAGAATCTCGCTCGCCGCGATCGCATCGTCCGAAAATGTCTCGTAAAAATCTCCCACACGGAACAGCAGCACGGCATCGGGATGCTTTTTCTTCATCTCGAAGTACTGCTTCATCAGCGGCGTCTCGACTACTTTACCCATCCCCGCTTACTTTTCTCGCATAAAGATGGCTATCGGAGTGCCGTGGAAATCCCAGTGGTCGCGGATCCGGTTTTCCAGGAAGCGGCGTTAGGGTTCCTTGACCCATTGCGGCAAGTTGCAGAAGAACACGAAGGTCGGGATGACGGCCTCTTTGAGCATGGTCACGTATTTGATCTTGATGTACTTGCCCTTGTTGGCCGGCGGCGGAGTCTCGGCGATGACCTCGAGCATATATTCGTTGAGTTTGGCCGTGGGGATTACGCGGCGGCGGTTCTCATAGACCTGCACTGCGGTTTCGAGTACCTTGAAGATGCGCTGTTTGGTCAGTGCGGAGGTGAACAGGATGGGGAAGTCGGTGAAGGGTGCGAAACGCTTGCGGATTGCCTCCTCGTAGCGTTTCTGCGCCTCCAGACCGCGGTCCTCGACCAGATCCCACTTGTTGACGCACACCACCAGACCCTTGCGGTTGCGCTGGATCAGGCCGAAGATGTTGGCGTCCTGACCCTCGATGCCGCGCGTGGCGTCGATCATCAGTATGCACACGTCCGAAGCCTCGATGGCCCGGATGGAACGGATCACCGAATAATACTCGATGTCCTCGTTGACCTTCTGCTTCTTGCGGATGCCGGCGGTGTCGACCAGGTAGAAGTCGAAGCCGAACTTGTTGTAACGGTGGTAGATGGAATCGCGCGTGGTGCCCGCGATGTCGGTCACGATGTGCCGCTCCTCGCCGATAAAGGCGTTGATCAGCGACGACTTGCCGGCGTTGGGACGCCCCACGATGGCGAATTTGGCAACGTTCTCCTCCGTCTCCTCGTCATCTTCCTTTTCGGGCATGTCGCGCACTATCTCGTCGAGCAGGTCGCCTGTGCCGCTGCCGTTGGCCGACGACACCTCGACCGGATCGCCCAGGCCGAAACTGTAGAACTCCGCCACGTTGTAGCGCGCTTCGGTCTTGTCCTCCTTGTTGGCCACGACGATCACCGGCTTCTTCGACCGGCGAAGCATCCCGGCTATCTGGTCGTCGAGATCGGTAACTCCCGTCGAACTGTCGACCACGAACAGGATCACATCTGCCTCTTCGATGGCTATGTGAACCTGCTTGTTGATCTCCTCCTCGAACACGTCGTCCGAGTTCACGACCCAGCCGCCGGTGTCGACTATCGAAAATTCCTGACCGCACCAGTCAACTTTGCCGTACTGACGGTCGCGGGTCGTGCCCGCTGTGTCGTCGACGATGGCCTGACGCGTCTGCGTCAGACGGTTGAACAGTGTCGACTTGCCGACGTTCGGCCGGCCTACTATCGCTATCAGCTTGCTCATTTGTCCAAATATCCGAATTCGCGCAACTTGCTTTCACGGTTGCGCCAGTCCTTTTCTACCTTAACGAAGAGTTCCAGGTAGACCTTCTTGCCGAAGAACCGTTCGATGTCCTCGCGGGCCTTGATGCCTACCTTCTTGATTTTGACGCCACCCTTGCCGATTATGATGCCCTTCTGCGAATCCCGCTCCACATAGATTACCGCCATGATGTGGATGGCGTTCTCCTTCTCGTCGAATTTCTCCACAATCACTTCCGCGCTGTATGGTATCTCCTTGTCGTAGTATTCCAGGAGTTTCTCGCGGATGGTTTCGGTCACGAAGAAGCGTGCCGGTTTGTCGGTCAGGGCGTCCTTGCCGAAGAACGGCGGCGATACGGGCAGCAGTTCCACAATGCGGTTCTGCAGGGCCGTGACGTTGAAATCCTCCATTGCGCTGATGGGGAAAATCTCGGCGTTGGGAAGACGTGTTTTCCATTTTTCGACGATAGCCTCGAGTTCCGACTGGTTCTTGAGCAGGTCCACCTTGTTGATTACCAGCAGCACGGGGACAGTCTCGCGGGCCACGCGGTCCAGGAAGTCCTTGTTTTTCTCGGGGTCCTCCACGACGTCGGTCACGTAGACCAGGACATCGGCGTCGGTCAGGGCGCCTTCGGAGAATTCGAGCATGGCCTCCTGCATCTTGTATTTGGGTTTCAGCACGCCCGGCGTGTCGGAATAGACAATCTGGTATTCCGGGGTGTTGACGATGCCCATGATGCGGTGGCGCGTGGTCTGGGCCTTGGAGGTTATGATACTGAGGCGCTCGCCCACAAGGCGGTTCATAAGCGTCGACTTGCCGACGTTGGGGTTGCCGACGATATTCACGAAACCGGCGCGGTGGTCGGGAGTGATTTCAAACTGTTTCTCTTCCATAATAATTGGTTTTTGCATCTTGGACAGACGGTGCATAACGACCGGGCCCTCAATGATAAAACCTGCGTCCGCCCTCCATTGTTCAGCGGGGGGGCTGATTTTAAAAAAGGGCATCGGAGCGGAGCTCTGATGCCCTTGTGATGAGGTTCGGGAGTTGCCGCGGCGGGGTCAGTCCTTCGTGTCGAAGGCCCACACCAAATACATTGCACCCCAGGTGAATCCGGCGCCGAAGGCGGTCAGGAGCACCCGGTCTCCCTTCTTGAGTTTCTTCTTATACTCGTCGAGACACAACGGGATGGATGCCGCCGACGTATTGCCGTAATGCTGGATGTTGACCAGAACCCTCTCCTCGGGGATATTGATCCGGCCGCCCACAGCCTCGATGATACGCAGATTGGCCTGATGGGGCACGAACCAGTCGACGTCGTCGACACCGAGGTTGTTGCGTTTCATCACCGACTGCGATGAATAGAGCATGTCGCGAACGGCGTTTTTGTAAACGGTCCGGCCCTCCTGGTATACGAAGTGCTCGCGGTTGGCCACAGTTTCGGCAGTAGCCGGACGGGCCGATCCGCCGGCCTTCATGATGAGGTGGGTCAGACCTTCGCCGTCGACATGGAATTCGCCGTCCACAATACCGACGTTCTCGTCGGTGGGCTCCATCAGGATTGCTGCCGCCGCATCGCCGAACAAGGGGCAGGTAGAGCGATCCTCGTAGTCGGTCATGCTCGACATCTTCTCGGCGCAGACCACTACGACTTTCTTGTAGAGGCCGGCCTCAATGTAGGCCCGGGCCGCCTGTGCCGACACGATAAAGCCTGCGCACGCTGCCTGGATGTCGTATCCGTATGCCTGCTCAAGGCCGCAGTCGTGGGCTATGATCGACGCTGTCGACGGAAATCGATAGTCCGGATTGGAGGTGGCGCATATCAACAGCTCTACTTCCTCGGGGGCCGTACCGGTCTCGGCCAACAGCTTGCGCACTGCCTGCGTGCCCATGTAGCTCGAGCCCTTGTCCGGATCCTTCAGAATGCGGCGCTCCTTGATGCCCACGCGCGTGGTGATCCACTCGTCGTTGGTGTCGACCATCTTCGACAACATCTCGTTGTCCAGAATGTCGTCGGGCACATAGGAGGCTATCCCGCTGATCTTTGCGTGTGCCATATTTCTTCTATCTCTTTTATTTCTCTATCACCTGACGTCCGCGGTAATAGCCGCATTCGGGGCAAACCGTGTGGTACACGTGCCATGCGCCGCAGTTCGGGCAGAGAGCTATCGTCGGGATCAACGCCTTGTCATGTGTGCGGCGCTTCGCCGTACGGGTATGCGATTGTCTGCGTTTAGGATGTGCCATTTCTTCTCTATATTTTTATTTTTGTTTTAATTCGTTCTGATCTTAATCTTCGTTATCATCGCCCATATCGGCACGGGCTTCTTCGCGGGCTTCCTCGGCCTCTTCGGCTTCTTCGTCGCGGGCCCCGCGATGCTTGCGCAACGCCTCGAGCATCTGGCGGTTGCATTTGCCCTGCGGATGCACATGCCGCAAGGGAACTGTCAGCAACAGCGTGTCGTAAAGCATATACGACACGTTCAGGCTCGTGTTGCTGTAGGGTATCACCAGCAGCCCGTCGTCATCGTTGTAATCGTCGCCGTATTTCACCGTCACTTCGTAGACGGTGTCGACCGGTATGTCAACCGGGTCCAGGCAACGGTCGCACGGCACCTGAAGCAATCCCTGGCAGTGGAAACGGCATTCATAGGCGTCATGGCGCTTGTCCATGTCCATATGAACCTTGACATCGGCTGTCATGATGTCCTGATTTTCCATGTTCTCGAAAAAGTCCTTGCCTATTACGAAATCCTGTTCGTAATGGCCGTCGGTTTTCGAGGCCAGGTCAACCTTATATGCGCTGAATTTTCCCATTGCTTCTCTCTTTGCTGTACCTCCGAGGGGAATCGAACCCCTATCTAAAGTTTAGGAAACTTCTATTCTATCCGTTGAACTACAGAGGCTTGAGTCGCCCTTTGCACACTCCGGAGGCCATTGGCCTCCGGAGTCGAGGTGCATTAAGCAACTGCAAAATTAGATATTTTTTTCTAATTAGCCAAATCCTAAAGGATTATCAGCCAATTATCAGCAGATCGGGGGCTTATTTGGCCAGCATCTTGACGCTCTTGCCGTCGCAGACGCGGATCACTACCTGACCGGCTGCCGGACGTGCCAGCTCTACACCCTGCAGGTTGAAATAGCGTGCCTTGCCGCTGTTCTCTACGCCAAGGTTGCTGACACCGGCTCCCGGGAAGACGATCTTACCGGTCATGGGTGTTGCTTCATCGGTCTCTACGTCTGTCCAACCATATGCGCCATACTGTTCGCCCTGGATGCCGAAGCAGGCTGCGTATATGGTGCTCGTTTCTCCATCTTCGGTTTCCTCAATAGAACCCAGGGTTACGACACCATCCTTGTAAGTTGTATAGGGAAGTCCATCGCCGAGAATCTCGATAACGTCTGCAGCAGTCATGCCATATCCTAATGCCAGAGAGCTGAGCAGATCGCTGGGGTAGAACTTCGTGACGCCCAGCTGTGAGTTGGCAAAACCGGCTTCCGTAGTGTTGAACCATACATGTTCGGGATCGGCGATATCAAACTCGATGTAGCCGTTCTTGGTGCATGTGTTGTATTGTGCAACGGGGCATTCTCCCTTGTAGGGGTTCACCAGACGGTAGAGGCTTGCGGTGGTTTCGTTCTGCTGCAGCTCGACGGCATAGCCGTTTCCTTCGCCATCCTCCAGGATGCCGAAGACGGGAAGCAGCCAGGGATCGTAGAGCGTTGCATTACCAACCGACTTCCAGCCCTCGTTGGGATTCTCAGGCTCTTCATACTTCTCCATGCCCACTGCATCGAAAATACCGAAAAAGCCGTTAATCCAATCCGTACAAGCTTCATCTGAATATGCGGGCCATGAGAAACCGTGATCGGCAGGGAAAGTGACTTTGCCGTCGGCGTATGTGGCTTTGAACTCACCGGGAACTATTTCTTTAGCTGTGTCGTCCCATGCAAAGGGTTCAAATCTGGTGTAATAATCGCCTTGACTGGTCTTGACCGGGCCTAATGCCGGGCCGTTGGTGAACGTCAGTTCGCCGGTAGCGGCGTCATATGCGGCGCTCACAGCAGTAAGAAAGTATGTAGTCGAGGGGTCCGGAGTGATGGTGACAACGCCGTCGGCCACGCTGACTGTGACGGTCTCTTCGACCTCTCCTACACTCTCTTGGAAGTAATAGTCACCGACTGTAAAGGTGTATTCACCTTCGATCGAGGCGGCTTCCGCTTTCTGAGGAGCCTTGTTCATCGTTGCCATAGCGGGAAGTTCCTTCTTCACCATGGTGATGCTCGTGGCTTTCACGTTCTTCTTGACGGGATTGAGCGTACGGACAGTCAGCTCTCCTGCAGAGGCCGTCAGTGCTACACAGGCGGCAAGTGCAATTGTGTAAATCTGTTTCATCTTTATATTTATTAGTAAACGTAAATTGGTTTTTGCAACTTTGTTTAGTATCTTTATTTAGTATTTGGTAACAAAAAATGCAAGATCACTCGCAAATTTATATATTTTAGTTATTTTATGCAAATAATCGCCATATAATATGCAAAATTCATCGCAATATGGCCTTGCATCGTCAGTATTTGATTTCGAAGAGACGGCCGGTGTTGGTCAGGTCGGTGTAACCCTGCGAGTAGGAGAATCCGGTTTTGCCGTCTACGGGGTCGCTGTGTGCGGAGTAGGAGTAGACGTTGGCGCCATTGATTGTCACGGAGCCGTCGGCCTTGATTCCCTTGGGCGA
>JAQXIE010000066.1 GCA_029007645.1 Bacteroidales bacterium | reverse complement strand
TGGAGAATATGGCATGGTTCACGCCGGCGCCCCATCCCGACGAGCGCTACTACGTGTTCGGTCGCGAGGGGGGCAAACTTCTGGCCGAGGAGACGGGAGTGCCCTTGCTCGCGCAGATTCCGCTGGTGGAAAGCATCATGGAGCGGGCCGACTCGGGCGAACCCGCCGCATTGGGCAGCGGTCCGGAAGCCGAGGCTTACGCCGGGCTGGCAGCGGCCGTGGTCAAAGCTTGCGACGAGCGCAACGCCACGCTGCCTCCGTCGGCCGTGGTCGCCACGCATTGATTGACCCAAAGATACAAAAATCGCAGCCTTCCGACCGAAGGCTGCGATTTTTTTGTTCGGTGTCCGATCAGCGTACTGTGATCTTGCGCGCGCTGTTGCCGCGACGCATTATATAGATGCCGGGCTGCAGTCCCCGCGTGGCGTCGGAGGCTGTTCCGGAGTACACTCTGTAGCCTGCTATGTCGTAGATGTCGACATGAGTTGCCGTGCCGGTCAGGGATACGCCCGAATTGTCAGGTTCCTTCTCGGTGTCGACAAATATTATGTCGGAATCCAGCGACTGGCTTTCGCCGTCGGTGGCGCGCACGGTATACGCATATCCTGTGCCGGGTTTCAGTCCGGACACTTTATAGGAGGTGCAGTCGCCGGTGGTCAGGTCGGTATAATCCTCGATGTCAGTGCGGATATACTTGATGCCGTGGCCCACGTCGATGTCATCGACGCCCGCCGTGCCTCGGTCTGAGTTGCATATGAAACGTATCCTGATGGCTGATACCTCGGGGTATCCCTCCTCGGCAAAGTCAATCGTGGTGGTAACGCCACCTTTCTCCTTGCACAGCGGAATCTCCTTGACAGTGACCTGGCCCTCGGGAGTTACGGCGGAAACGCGCATCACATCATCATCGCCCGCCGAGTTGCCCCGGTGCCAGAACGACAGAGTATAGACGTTGTCGTCATAGTCGGGCGATTTGATGATGTTGGCGGTCTTCGAGAGGCGGATGGAAGGAGTGGAGGCTCCGGCGTAGAGATCGTTGTTGTAGGCGATGACGCTTGACGATGACCAACCGTCCTGCATGGTGCCTGTGAAACCGGTGAAGTCCTGGATGTCGTGGTGGTTGCCGTCGGTTTCCATCCGGCATACTGTCAGCAGATAGTCGGTCGCGCCCTCCAGAGCTTCCCAGTTGGCGGTGAAACCCTGCTGCGTGATCTCGGAAGCATCGAGAGCCGATACCTTCTTCTTAGTGATGGGAGTCGGAAGGGTCGTTACGCCGATGGCGTTGGAAGGTTCCGTCACTTCCCAGTCGTCGGTTACCTGGACGCAGTAGTAGTATTTCGTTTCAGGCTGTGCGCCGGTCACGGTGTATTCGGTGACATCGCCGACGTTCTGGCCTTTGATCAGATATTCTCTTGATTCCTCGTTGTCGGTGGAACCGGCGGGAATGGAGTATACGGAGAGAAGGTATGTGGCCTCATCGACCGGCTGCCATGCGGCGGTGAATGAGTCGTCGGTCACGTCGCGGGCCTCCAGGGCTGTGGTGCCGGCCAGGGCCTCGGTACGTCCGCCCTTGGCCTTGAGCGTGATGACGCCGTCGGTCTCCGCAATCTCGGTGAGGGGCGTTTCCATTCTTTTGTTGTCCCAGGTCTTCATAGAGGGTGTCGTGTCATCGGTGAAGCTCGTGACATTGGATGTTCCCGGGAAAGCGTCGCCGCTTCTGGAGTATTCACTTCCGATTCCGTCGGCCTCCTCCAGATCGACATACTGGTGAGAGGGAGTGTTGTTGACAATATTGCTGTTCCAGATGTTGGCGACATACTGCACGTGCCATACCAGCATGCCGTGGCCCGGGATGTAGGTATCCCAGCCGGTCTGCTGCCGGTTCTCGAACAGGAAGAACTCGGTGTCGGTGCTCTTGACGATGCCGGCGCGGTTGCTGCCGATCGACGGGAGGGTAATGTTGGCGGGGCGCTGAATGGGAACAGGCTCCATCCAACCCATGGCATAGCGTTCGAAAGCGCTGTAGAGCGGCGGTGTCATGCCGTCGTTGTTGTACGGGCCGTAGTCGAGAGCCGACCAGCTGCCGGGCGTGAAGGAGTTGGTGTAGGAAGTGGCATAAAGGTCAGGCAGGCCCAGCACGTGGCTGAACTCATGGATAAAAGTACCCACGCCGTCGGGACGGTTGTTGACCCATTCGTTGGAGCATGCGTAACGGCTCACCTCGACGCCGTCGAACGATGGACGGTATCCGATGCCGTATTCCACGTTCCAGGAATGCGGCCATACGGTGTCGGCACCGCCGCCCGAGGCAGCACCGCGGCCGGCGTAGAATACGAATACGTTGTCGACCAGACCGTCGCCGTCGCGGTCGTACTGCGAGAAGTCGATTTCGTCGTCGAGCAGTTCGCAGGCCTCGGCTATCATGTCGGCGGCATGCATGTCATTATTGGTGCCGGGAGAATTCTGTCCGTAATA
>JAQXIE010000065.1 GCA_029007645.1 Bacteroidales bacterium | reverse complement strand
CATGGCCTTGCGTGATCTGAAGGCCGCTACGTTCGCGAGCACGGATTTCGGTGATGGGGAGTCGCACGGTCGACGACTCGTTGTAGAAGTTCTCCAAAGCGAGCGTGACATCGCTGACCGAAATATATGACGGGTCAAACCCGGCGGCCGGTTTCACGCCCTTGGTGGCGTAAAGGGCGTCGAGTCCGGAGACGGCTATCTTCTTACCCATAATGCGCATGGGAGGGCCAGTGGACGGTTCGCTCGGTGGCGCGGGATGCGCTTTGGCCCATTCAGGCGTGGGGGTTATATAACGGACGCTGCCCCCGTCGATGCCGGCCTCGTCCCAGCTGACCAGGTTCTGCCCCAGGTCGACGAGCCCGCGGTGCAGCGTCACGTTGCGCGCCTGCAGGTTCAGTGTATCTATGGTGGGCAGCATCGACATGCCGAACTGGAAGTTCTCGAGTCGCAGGTCATTGGCTTCGATGAGGAAGGGAGTGGATTTAGTTGTGTCCTGTGGTGTTGGCTTCTTCTTCCATACATCCATATATAGTGACACTTCTCCATCGCGAAGCAATGCCTTGTTGAGCGACAGATGCATGTTGCGCAAATCCATGCTGCTGCGGTCATCGACGGTGAGGAGACCGGCCCGGATGCCCAGAATCATCGACGAGTCGGCCGAAACCATCCTGTAATATCCTTTCTCCAGGTCGAGCCGGTTAAGCTTCAGGTCGAGTTTGAGCAGCGGCATCAGCCTGACGTCGGCTATGGCATCGCCCACGCTGGCCATCGTGTCACGTTGAGCGGTCAGTACACTGACATCCTGCAAATGGACTTTCAGCGGAAAGGAGAGCCTAAATTTCCCGATCTTTATCTCCATGCCGGTGGACTTGGCCACCTGCTTTTCGGCGATGCTGACCGCCAGGTCCTGAATGGGAGGAATATAAAGCAACACGGGGATAAGGAGGACAGCAATGACTATCCACATCAGCGTCTTGAGCGTGATCCGGAGCCATCGCGGCCGGATCACATGGCGCTTGACGGGAGACGTTTTCGGCTCCTCCTGCGGGTCTTTCTCTATATCGGCTTCTTCTTTCATCCGGTTCGAAAAACTATCAATTCGCGCGGTGTCGTTTCCGGCAGTGTTCGGCGACGATCCATGCCGAGCCCACGGCAAACGACCCGATGGCGTCGGCTACCATATCCCAGATTTCGAAACTGCGGCCCATATGCATGGATCGCTGCAGAAATTCAATGCCTGTACCTACGGCCGTAGAGAACAGGGCGGCGGCGAGACAGACGGGCCAGCGTACGCTTGCGAAGTCGCGGCCACGGGCCCAGTCAAGCAATATGACGAATGTCAGGAAACCGAACATCAGTCCGTGAACGATTTTGTCGGCGCCAGGGAATATCGGGATTTCCTCCTTGCCCAGAGGGTCCGGCGCCAATGTTAGCCACAGGATGATGACCAAAGTAATCTCCGACATGATCCATGCCGGCAACATTCGCAGTCTCCTCTTGATTCTATCCACAAAGCAAAGTTAACATTAATTTGCTTTATTAACAACCGTCGCACCCCAATTTGCTTAACAATGGTTAAGAAAAGTGCAATAAAAAATCGGCCTTCCGTGGGGAAAGCCGATCCTTTTATGTAGGTATTTCTTACTTATTTAGCAGCTTCGTGGGGCTGAACGTTGATGAATTTACGTCCTTCCTTGCCGGTGGTGAACACAACCACACCGTCGATCAATGCGAAAAGTGTGTGGTCCTTACCCATGCCGACGTTCAGGCCGGGATGGTGTACTGTTCCACGCTGACGCTTCAGGATGTTGCCAGCCTTGCAGTTCGCGCCACCAAAAATCTTCACTCCGAGTCGTTTGCTCTCTGATTCGCGGCCGTTCTTAGAACTACCGACACCTTTTTTATGTGCCATTTTCTTTTTGGTTTAAGCGGTTACGATTTTCTTGATCATCACTTTGGAGAACTGCTGACGGTGACCGTTCAGGCGGCGGTAACCCTTGCGGCGACGCTTTTTGAACACGAGCACCTTGTCACCCTTTACGAGGGGCTCCAGCACTTCACACTCGATTTTTGCGCCATCTACGGCGGGTGCGCCGACGGTTACATTGCCGTCTACGTCAAGCAGCAGTACTTTGTCAAAGTTTACGGCATCGCCCTGCTTCACGTCGCCGAGATGATGAACATACAGGAACTTGCCTTCTTCGGCCTTGAACTGCTGTCCTTTGATTTCTACGATTGCGTACATCGTTGATATGATTATTGTAATCTGTCCGTGAGGCGGCTTACGCTCTTGTCATGCCCCGCCGGCACTTAATTCTTATTAATTTCGCTGTTATTGTGGATTTACCGATCCGATTACTTACGGATACCGAGTTCCTTCTTGGCGATGATTGCGCGGTAACGATTGATGTCCTTGCGAATCAGGTAATCCAGGAGGCTGCGGCGCTGACCTACGAGAACCTTCAGAGCGCGTGCGGTAGCGTAGTCCTTGTGGTTCTGCTTCAGGTGCTCGGTCAGGTGCTGGATGCGCTTCGAGAACAGAGCGATCTGGCTTTCGGGGCTTCCCGTGTCGCCTTCACCTTTGCCATACTGTGCGAAAATCTGCTTTTTCTCTTCTGTTGAAAGATGCATAATGGAGATATTTTTAAGTTGTTTATATTAAAGCTTTTACCTGAACCGCCCGGCCGATTTTCTCCTGTAATCGGCCACGATTCTCCGAAAAGCGCCACAAAATTACAACTTTTTGCCCGCATTTCCAAATATTTGCATACCTTTGTATTCGATTTACAGCAATTCAGAACCCGTTCTCTGGAGGTGACCCATAACCCACACCGAATATGAAACGCACAACAATTGTTATTCTTGCATTGATCTGTTCGCTACCGATGATCAATGCGAGAATAATTCAGGGCATAGTCCTATCCTCAAACGATTCCACGGCTGTCGGTAAGCTACAGCGCCGACTTCGGCTCGATATTCCGCTCCGCACGCCGGAATCTGAACAATTCCGACGATGGGTCATCTCTTCCGAAACTATAGAAACATAAAATCTCTTACATCAGAATCCCCGGCAGCAATGTCGGGGTTTTCTGTATCGGCGAGCTATAGCATGGACGCAGAAGAGGCCGCATTCACATGCGGCCTCCTGTGCGCTTCAGGATGGGCTTGAACCAACGACCCCCTGATTAACAGTCAGGTGCTCTAACCAACTGAGCTACTGAAGCAATCTGTAATCTAAATCTCCTTTGCGCTTCAGGATGGGCTTGAACCAACGACCCCCTGATTAACAGTCAGGTGCTCTAACCAACTGAGCTACTGAAGCTTGACCATCTCAACGGGCCGGAGGCAGACCCCCTTTCCGTTTTTGACGTTGCAAAATTACAACTTCTTTTTCTTTCCTCCAAATTTTCCTCCACTTTTTTTCATCACGGCTTCAACTGCGACAAAGGGATCTCTAGGAACAGTCTGATGATCAGAGCACGTTCCAGATTGGCAAGGCTCTCCTTGTACTTGGCAATCCATTCGTCTCGTCGCGGTCCGGCATATTTGATTTCCTCCACCACCGGAAGGCTCGTTTGTTAGTTTATCTGTATAGTTCCTCCTTTGTGTCTGTTTATTTCTATTCCTTATTGCACTTGTCAAGATAAATCAGATTGAACAATTCGCCGGGACGATACTCTCCGTATTCATTGTAAATCCTGACATAATCTTCGCGATAAGGCACAAGGTAAGTCCCCGTGCGGTACAGGTCGCGCACCAGATTCTGCACCACCTCGTCCCAGTCGCCTATTTCCTGGTAAGGCCACACCTCCTTGCCGTAGACTATGTAGGGTATCAGGAAATCCAACGCCCTGTACAGGTTTCGGCCGTCGAACGACGACACGTTCGATATGTCCTTGCCCATATTCTTGGCCATGAGCATGATGTCGACGAAATGAGTCAGATTGTACCAGGAGTAATGGAAGGCGCGTGTACGGGTCAGTTCATGTGGCTGGCGGCCGTCGGGATCGATCTGCTTGTACATCCTGCGCTTCGGGAAAGCGGCTATCACCCGTTCGGCCGTTTCATTGTCGCCGGTATAGAGGGCATACGCGATGATCTGGGCGTCATAAGCCACGCTATGGTTGTTGGCGCCGGCATCTTCCTCGCGGCCCTGCTCGCTGGTCAGCATCCACCGAGTGAAGGCGCGGAACCAGTCCTTGAGGGCTTCGCTGTCCGCAGTGTCGAACGATGCCGAACCCTCCAGAAGAGGCACTGCATTCACCATATCGATAAACGAATATGAATCGATCAGACCGTAGCTGCGCCCCTTGTCGCCATTATGGCCCGGGAAAACCTGAGCATATTCCAGATTGGGATTCATGCGCGTAGCGGGATCGAGAAACCATACCCGGATCAACTCCGCAGCCTTGGCGGCATATTTCTCTTCGCCGGTCAGATAATAAGCCAACGCGAGATTGTTGATCCTGCCCGTGGTCGTGGAGAGGGGCACGCGGTCAAGCCTTTCCAACTCGGGATTCGATTCGCCGTCGCGCATTATGTACGGCAGGCCGTCGGGCTTCGTGGGATCGGCCCAGGCATAACGGGCCTGGCTCATGTAGTCATGCTTGTCGCCGCTGGCCGGTGCCTTGAACTTATCCATCACCGACAGCGGACGGCAATTCAGCGCACTGTCGGCCTCCGCAAGAAGATTGCGGAACGACTCGGCGTAACAGGATTGCTTGATATCCCGCTTCAGATTCTCAAGATGACTACGGTTCCACAGGGACTGCGCTCCTGCCGACAGGGTGATTGCCGCCGATATCATCGCAGCAGCGAGGCGTAAACATTTCATGATCCGGTTAACTTTTCAGCAAATATAATACTTTTGCCGTTATTGTTAAAACGATTCCGTAGTTTACCCCATGGAAATAGTAAAGGAGGATGCCCGATAAGGAACATCCTCCTTCGCTATACGATTCAAATTCCGTCGTTAATTCATCAGGAACCGGTTGATGCCCTTGGCGGCATTTCGACCCGAAGCTATGCAGCGCACCACGAGCGAGGCTCCCGTCGAGGCGTCGCCGGCGGCGAACACCTTCTCGACAGACGACTGCTGATGCTCGTCGACGCGGACATTCTTGCGAGCGTCCTTCTCGACATTGAGGTCGGCCACAAGGCCTTCCTGCACGGGATTTACGAATCCCATGGCCAGAAGCACCAGCTCGGCCTTGATCGTATCCTTGTTGCCGGTATGCTTCAGGTTCATGCGGCCGGTTTCGGGATCCTTGATCCATTCCACCTCCTCGACTTCGACCGATCCGACTTTGCCTGTGCCGTCATCAACAAACCTGCGGGTATCGAGCAGCCAGCGGCGCTCGCAACCCTCCAGGTGCGACGAGGACGTCTTCAAGATCACGGGCCAGTAGGGCCATGGCGTGGCGGGGTTCTCCCCAACCGGCGGCTTGGGCATGATCTCGATCTGCGTCACCGACCTGGCGCCCTGACGGTTGGCCGTACCCACGCAGTCGCTGCCGGTGTCGCCGCCGCCGATCACCAGCACATGCTTGCCCTTGGCCGTAATGCGGTCGGATTTGGCAACTTCCTCGCCGGCGTTGACACGATTCTGTTGCTGCAGGAACTCCAGGGCGAAATGTACGCCCTGCAGGTCGCGGCCCTCGACGTTAAGGTTACGCGGTTCGCCCGAACCGATGGCCACACATACAGCGTCATAGTCCTTGAGCAACCGGGCGGTGGGCAGATCCTTACCGACTTCCACGCCGGTCACGAACTCCACGCCCTCCTCCTTCATCAGGTCGAGTCGACGGTCAATCACCGACTTATTGAGTTTGAAATCAGGAATACCGAAGCGCAGCAGACCGCCTATGGACTCGTTTTTCTCATAAACAGTCACCGAGTGGCCCATACGGTTGAGCTGGTTGGCGCATGCCAGGCCGGAAGGGCCTGAACCGATCACGGCCACCTTCTTGCCGGTGCGCTTGCGCGGCGGACGCGCCACAACCACACCCTCCTCGAACGCCCGCTCCACAATGGCGGCTTCATTCTCGCGGATGGTCACGGGCTCGTGCGTCTTGTTGAGCACGCAGCCTTTCTCGCACAACGCCGGACATACGCGTCCGGTGAACTCCGGGAAGTCGTCGGTCAGCGTCAGCAACTCGTACGCGCCCTTGATGTCGTTCTTGTAAAGGCGATCCTGCCATTCGGGCTGGCGGTTGCCCAGCGGACAGCTCCAGTGGCAGAAAGGAACGCCGCAGTCCATGCAGCGCGATGCCTGCAACCGACGGTCCTCGGCGTTGAGCGTCTGCTCGACCTCGCCATAGTCCTTGATCCTGTCATTGACCGGACGGTATCCGGCCTCTTTCCTTCCTATATTTAGAAATGCTGTTGGATTTCCCATCTTGTCAATGTTTTAGTTGTTTGTCACATCCTGTTCGCTGATTCTCTGCTGGAGCTTTTCCAGCTTCTCGTGCATGAGCACCTTCTTGTACTCGATGGGCACGACCTTGATGAACTGGTCGACATATTCGTTCCAGTTATTGAGCATCTCGGCGGCCAGCGGGCTCTGGGTGTACTTGTAATGGTTGCCGATCAGACGATACAGTTCGCGGCTGTCGCTGCGGTCCTCGATGAGCGAAAGTTCAACCATCTCCATGTTGCAGAAGTAGTCGAAATCGCCTCGGGGATTCCAGACGTAGGCCACACCGCCGCTCATACCGGCGGCGAAGTTGCGGCCAACATCTCCGAGCACCACGGTGACACCGCCGGTCATGTACTCGCAGCAGTGGTCGCCTACGCCCTCGACAACAGCGGTAGCTCCGGAATTACGGACGCAGAAACGCTCGCCCACACGGCCGTTGATGTAGATCTCGCCGCTGGTGGCGCCGTAGAGCATCGTATTGCCGCCGATAATGTTGTCCTGGGGCCTGAAGGTCGTGCCTTCGGGCGGCACGAGCATGATCCTGCCTCCCGACAGGCCTTTGCCAACATAGTCGTTGGCGTCGCCCTCGAGACGGACCGTGATGCCGTGCGCCAGGAAAGCTCCGAAACTCTGGCCGGCCGAACCCTTGAACAGACACTGGATAGTGTTGTCGGGCAGTCCGGCTTCGCCGTATTTCTCGGCCACGAGACCCGACAGCATCGCTCCGACGGCACGGTCGGTGTTGCAGATAGGAAACTCCAGCTCGACGGGCATCTTCGACTCGATGGCCGCGAAACTGCGGCTTATGATCTCGCGATCCAACACGTGGTCGATATTATGCGTCTGGTCGGTGACCTTACGCAAGGCGTTTGTGCCGGCTTCCTCGGGGAAATAAAGGATTTTGGAGAAATCCAGATGGGTGGTCTTGCTGGCCTCCATTCCGGGCTTGACCATCAGCATGTCGCTGCGGCCGATGATATCGTCGAGTCTGCGCACGCCGATACGGGCCAGATTCTCGCGGATATCCTCGGCGAGGTAGCGGAAGAAGGTTATCAGATATTCCGAACGGCCCTTGAAGCGTTTGCGCAATTCGGGATTCTGGGTGGCCACGCCCACCGGACAGGTGTTCTTGTGACATTTGCGCATCATGACGCAGCCCAGCACGATCAGCGCGCTGGTGGCGAAACCATACTCCTCGGCGCCGAGCATCGCCATGATCACGACGTCGCGGCCCGTCTTGAGCTGGCCGTCGGCCTGCAGTTTCACCTGACCGCGTAGGTTGTTGAGCACCAGGGTCTGCTGGGTTTCGGCAAGACCGATTTCCGTGGGAAGACCGGCGAAGCGGATCGAACTGGCGGGTGATGCACCCGTACCACCCTCGGCTCCGCTGATGGTGATCAGGTCGCTCTTGGCCTTGGCAACGCCGGCGGCGATTGTACCGACACCGCTTTCCGATACGAGCTTGACGCTGATCCTGGCCTTCGGATTGACATTCTTAAGGTCGAAAATCAGCTGCGCCAGGTCCTCGATCGAGTAGATGTCGTGATGAGGCGGCGGCGAGATAAGCGAAATTCCGGGGATGGAATGACGCGTGCGGGCGATAATCTTGTCGACCTTGAATCCGGGGAGCTGACCACCCTCGCCGGGTTTAGCGCCCTGGGCGATCTTAATCTGGATTTCGTCGGCATTGACCAGATATTCGGTTGTCACGCCGAAACGTCCGGAGGCGACCTGCTTGATGGCGCTGCGCGCCGAGGTGCCGTCCTCGCGCGGCTTGAACCGCTCGGCATCCTCGCCGCCCTCGCCCGTGTTGCTGCGGGCGCCGATGGCGTTCATCGCGATTCCCATGGCCTCATGTGCTTCCTTACTGATCGATCCGAACGACATGGCGCCCGTCACGAACCGCTTCATGATATCCTCGGCCGGCTCGACCTCCTCGATTGGTATCGGCGTACCGGGCTTGAAATCGAAGAAATCGCGGATGAACATCGGCTCCTTGCGGTCGTCGACCAGCGAAACGTATTCCTTGAATTTCTTATAGCTGTTGAGGCGTGTGGCGAGCTGCAGGGCGGTGATGGTCTCGGGGTTCCACGCGTGGCGCTCGCCGTCTTTGCGGAAGGAGTAGACGCCGTCGTGACCCAACAGGGCATCGGTGTCGAAATCCTCGGAATAGGCTTCCTGATGCACCTCGAGAAGTCCCTTATTTAGTTCGGTCAGCGTCAGACCGCCGATTTTGGATGTGGTCTGACCGAAATACTGCCGGATCAGTTCTTCGTCAAGACCGATAGCTTCGAACAGTTGCGCGCCCTTGTAACTGGTCAGCGTCGAGATACCCATCTTCGACATGACCTTGAGCAGACCCTTGTCGACGGCCTTGATGAAATTTTTCTGAGCCGTGGCGAAGTCAAGCTGTATCTCCTTGTCAAGCACCAGTTTGTTGATGATGGCAAACGCCAGATAAGGGTTGACGGCGCTCGCGCCATATCCCACCAGCAGAGCGAAATGCATAATCTCGCGGGCGTCGCCGGTCTCGACGACCAGAGCCGTCTGCACGCGCTTTTTGCAATGTATCAGATGGTGATGAACAGCCGATGTTGCCAGCAGCGAGGGGATGGGCGCATGCGCAGCGTCTACGCCGCGGTCGCTCAGCACGATGTAGTTGCATCCCTCGTCGACGGCAGCCTCGGCATCGCGACAAAGACGCGCCAGAGCCTTGCCGAGACCTTCGGTTCCGTCCGACACCGGATAGGTCATGTCGAGCTTGCGCGTGTTGAATCCTTTGTAACGCAGGTTGCACAGTATGTCAAGCTCGCGGTTGGTCAGGATGGGGCGCTTCAGCTCGACCATCTTGCAGAGTTCCTCCGACGGCTCGAGCAGGTTCATGTCGATGGCCCCGATGTAGCTGTCGAGGCTCATCACCAATTCCTCGCGCAACGGATCGATGGGCGGGTTGGTGACTTGCGCGAAATGCTGGCGGAAGTAATTGAACAGAGGCTGATGACGGTCGCTAAGCACTGCCAGCGGCGTGTCGTTACCCATCGAATTGACGGGCTCCTTCTTGTCTGTGACCATCGGAGTGATGATGCGCTCTATCATCTCGCGATCGTAGCAGTAGGTATGGAGCAGACGTTCGAAATCCTGCACGTCGTTGTCGACCTTGCGCGCACTGACTATGGTGTCGAGCACGATGCGGTTCTTCTGCAGCCAGTCGCGGTAAGGGAACTCACGGGCCAGTTTCTCCTTGAGCTCCTTGTCGCGGTAGATCTTGCCATCCTGCATGTCGACCATCAGCATCTTGCCGGGTCGCAGACGACCCTTCTCCCTGACTTCGGAGGGGTCGAACGCCAGGACGCCCATCTCGGAGGCGATGACCATGGTGTCGTTCCTTGTGATCAGGAAGCGGGCGGGGCGCAGCCCGTTGCGGTCAAGCATACCTCCGGCGTAGCGGCCGTCGCTGAACAGTAGCGCAGCCGGACCGTCCCATGCCTCCATCAGGATGGAATGGTATTCGTAGAACGCCTTGAGTTCGGGCGAGATCGGGTTGCGGTCGTTGAAGCTCTCGGGCACCAGCATGGCCAGCGCGTGAGGCAGCGACATCCCGGCCATCACGAAGTATTCCAGAACGTTGTCGAGCGAGGCGCTGTCGCTCATTCCGGGCTGGATGATGGGAGAAACTTCGGCCTCTCCGAAGGCCGCGGGGTGAAGCACGCACTCGCGGGCCTTCATCCACAGGCGGTTGCCCTTGATGGTGTTGATTTCGCCATTGTGTCCCAGCATTCTGAAGGGCTGGGCCAGCGACCATGTGGGGAAAGTGTTGGTACTGAACCTGGAGTGCACCAGCGCCATGGCGGTAGTGAACCGCGGATTCATCAAGTCGGGATAGTAATAGCGCAACTGGGGCGACGAGAGCATGCCCTTGTAGACGATGTTCTTCGACGACAGCGAGACAATATAGAAATCCTCCTTGCCGGAGAAGCCTCCGCAGGCGATGATTTTCTCAATCTTGCGGCGCAGCAGATAGAGCCGCAGGTCAAGAGGTTCGTTCGAGGTCTCGTCGCTGATGAAAATCTGCTTCACTGTCGGTTCGGCGGCGCGGGCTACGGGGCCGAGGATCGAGCTGTTGACGGGTACGTCGCGAGGTGGAAGAAATTCGAATCCGGCTTCGATGGTCTCGCGTTCCATGACGTCGAGTATCATCTGCGCGGCATCCTCATCCTTGGGCAGAAACACCAGTCCGGTGCCGTAACGGCCCTTCTCCGGAACCGCAATGCCCTGGAGCAGTATGAATTCGTGGGGAATCTGCACCATGATGCCGGCACCGTCGCCCGTCTTGGGGTCGGCACCCTCGGCTCCACGGTGCACCATATGTTCGAGCACCTGAAGGCCCTGTTCAACAAGCCTGTGCGATTTTACGCCGTTTATGTTCACCAACAGTCCGACACCGCACGCATCCTTCTCGTTCACGGGATCGTACAATCCCTGCACCCGGGGTAATCGATTTTGCATAGTAAAATTAGAATTTAGTTTCACACCGGAGTCCCTTCATCAGGGCCTCCGGCGTGCTGTATTGACCTTTTAATATTTCTCCGTCCGAGCTATGCTCAGCGGATGAACAGCAGTTCGCGGTACTTGGGCAGAGGCCACATCTCATTGTCGACCATAAGCTCAAGTTTGTCGATATGATAGCGGATCTTGTCGAGGCAGGGAGCCACCGTGTCGTGGTAAGCGATAGCTTTCTCGCGCTCGTCCTCGATCTTGTTGGCTGCCTTGCGGGCCTTGACCATCTCGGCCACCTCCAGCTGGATCGCCTTGTTGTGGTCGGTGATCTTCTGGATGGTATAGATATCCTGTTCGGCCAGTTCCCGGCCCTTGTCGCCGGGGAACACGTTCTGCAGCTTAGTCACGTTGTCGAGCAGAACCGACAGATAGCGGGCAGCCACGGGGATGATATGATTGATGGCCAGATCGCCCAGGACGCGGGCCTCTATCTGAATCTTCTTGGTGTACATCTCCCACTTCACCTCGTTGCGGGCCTTGAGCTCGCGCTCGTTCATGACACCGGTCTTGCTGAACATCTCGATGCTCTCGGGGCTGAGGTAGGCGTCGAAAATCAGAGGCACGCTGGTCTCACAGTCGAGTCCGCGGCGCCTGGCCTCCTCTTTCCATTCGTCGCTGTATCCGTTGCCGTCGAAATGGATGGCCTCGCTCTTCTTCAGTATCACCTTTATTTCCTCCAGAATTGCGGATGTCAGGTCGGTGCCGGCGGCTACACGCTTGTCGACGGCCTCCTTGAACTCCTTGAGTTGCTCGGCCACGGCCGAGTTGAGTGCAATCATGGCCGACGCGCAGTTGGCCGACGAACCTACGGCGCGGAACTCGAAGCGGTTGCCGGTGAAGGCAAAGGGCGACGTGCGGTTGCGGTCGGTGTTGTCGATCATCAGGTTCGGGATCTGCGACAGATCCATGCTCAGCTCGGTCTTCTTGGACAGCGAAGCCAGATCCTTGGTGTCGCTCTTGACGATATGATTCAGGATTTCGGCCAGCTGACTGCCGGTAAAGATGGAGATGATTGCCGGAGGCGCCTCATTGGCTCCCAGACGATGTCCGTTGGTTGCCGACATGATCGAGGCCTTGAGCAGGCCGTTGTGACGGTGCACGGCGGCCATCGTGTTGGCCACAAAGGTGATGAACTGCAGATTTTCCATCTGGGTTTTGCCGGGGGCGAACAGCAGCGTACCCGTGTCCGTACCCAGGCTCCAGTTGTTATGCTTGCCCGAGCCGTTGATTCCGGCGAACGGTTTCTCGTGAAGCAGCACGCGGAAGTTGTGACGGCGCGCGACTTCGTTGATCAGAGACATCAGCAGCATATTGTGGTCGTTGGCCAGATTGGCCTCCTCGAAGATCGGGGCGAGCTCGAACTGGTTGGGCGCAACCTCGTTGTGACGTGTCTTGGCCGGGATGCCCAATTTGTGGCACTCGATCTCCAGATCGAGCATGAATGCCTCGACGCGCGAAGGAATGGCTCCGAAGTAATGGTCCTCGAGCTGCTGGTTCTTGGCCGATTCATGGCCCATCAGCGTACGTCCGGTCATCACCAGGTCGGGACGGGCCGAGAAGAGGGCCTCGTCAACCAGGAAGTACTCCTGCTCCCAACCCAGATATGTCAGAACATGCTTCACTTTGGGATCAAACCATTTGGCAACGGCTGTTCCCGCCTCGTCGACAGCCGACAACGCCCGCAGCAACGGCGTCTTGTAATCCAGCGACTCTCCGGTGTAGGAGATGAATATGGTCGGAATACAAAGCGTGTTGTCCATGATAAAGGCCGGCGACGAGATATCCCATGCCGAATAACCGCGGGCCTCGAAGGTGTTGCGGATTCCGCCGTTGGGAAAACTCGACGCGTCTGGCTCCTGCTGCACCAGCAGTTTACCGGTGAATTCCTCGACCATGCCGCCTTTGCCGTCATGCTCCACGAATGCGTCGTGCTTCTCGGCAGTAGTCTCCGTCAGAGGCTGGAACCAGTGCGTGTAATGGCGCGCACCGTTGTCGATGGCCCATTGCTTCATTCCTTCGGCCACGCTGTCGGCTACCTCGCGCGGAAGCGTTTTCTTGTTGTCGATGGCATCGACAAGCGCAGCATACGTCTTCTTGGGAAGATACTCGAACATCTTCTGACGATTGAAAACATACTTGCCGTAGTACTGCTGCGGCCTTTCAATAGGGATGTTCACAGGAATGGCCTTATGACTGTTGGCCTCCTCGACTACTTTGAATCTTAATGTCGACATAATAATATATGTTTATGCATTACTTCTTTTTCTAATTTCATTTCATCACCGGTCAGTTCAGAGCTTCCCGAGCCGTTCGATCGCCTTCTGCGTGTTCTCGTAGGTATTGAATCCGGTGAGCCGGAAACAACCCTCGCCGGCCGGTCCGAAACCGATGCCGGGCGTTCCCACCACATGGCACCGGTCGAGCAATCGGTCGAAAAATTCCCATGAGGTCATGCCGTCCGGAGTCCTGAGCCATACGTAAGGCGAGTTTTTGCCGCCCACGGCCTCAAGGCCCGCGTTGCGCACGCCATCGTAGAGCAGTCCGGCGTTGCGCAGATAATAATCAATCGTGGTGCGCACCTGCTCCTTGCCGGCATCGGTGTAGATTGCTGCCGCTCCGCGCTGCACGATGTAGCTCGCTCCGTTGAATTTGGTGCTCTGCCGACGGTTCCACAGCGCGTTGAGCGACACCTCGCGGCCGGCGCCGTCATGTCCTTTAAGCTCCTTGGGCACCACCGTGTATCCGCAGCGAAGTCCGGTGAATCCGGCCGTTTTCGAAAAACTGCGGAATTCAATGGCCACCTCACGTGCACCGTCGATCTCATAGATGGAATGCGGCACGTCATCCTGGGTGATATAAGCCTCGTAGGCGGCATCGAACAGTATCAACGATCCATTGTGCCGGGCATAATCGACCCATTCGGCAAGCTGCGCGCGCGTCAGCACCGTGCCCGTGGGATTGTTCGGGTAGCAGAGGTAGATCACATCAGGTTGCCCCATGGGAAGCGATGGCACAAATCCGTTGTCGAAGTCGCACCGCAGATATTCGATGCCGCTCCAATAGCCATCGGTGCAGAGATCGCCTCCGCGGCCTCCCATCACATTGGTGTCGACATAGACGGGATATACCGGGTCGGTCACAGCCACGCGCGAACCGGGCCACAGGATGTCGCCTATCTTCCCCGTGTCGCTCTTGGCACCGTCGCCGATAAAAATTTCACTCTCCGAGATCTCAACACCGCGAGCGCGATAATCATTCTCCGCTATAGCGGCCCGCAGAAATTCGTATCCCTGCTCCGGGCCGTATCCATGGAAACGCGCAGCATCGGCCTCGTCGTCGACGGCTTCGTGCATAGCCTGCACTGCCGCATCGCATATGGGACGCGTCACGTCTCCGATGCCCATGCGGATAACCTCGACGCCGGGATGGGCCTCGATATATCCGCGTACCTTCTCGGCTACCTGCGAAAACAGATAGGCCGACGGAAGTTTGCAAAAATTGTCATTTACTCTAAACATGGGCTAATTCTGTTTCTTCAGGCGATTGCCTTTCATATTCTCCTTCGAAGACCGTCGTTGCCGGCCCAGTCATATACACATGGTTGTCGGCGCCCCATTCGATCTCGAGGTCGCCTCCCAACAGATGCACCAGCACCTTGCGGCCGGTACGACCCGTCATGGCTCCTGCCACGGCCACGGCGCAGGCACCCGTGCCGCAGGCCATGGTCTCGCCACTACCCCGCTCCCATACGCGCATCCGCACCTCGTCGGGTCCTACAACCTCGGCGAACTCGATATTGGCCCGGTCGGGCCACATCGGATCCATCTCCAGTTCCCGACCCGTGCCGTGTACGTCGACCTTAGCGAGGTCGTCGACATATATCACTCCATGAGGATTGCCCATCGAGACCGCCGTCAGCCCGTATTCCGCGCTACCTGCACGGACCCGAGCCTCAATCATCCGTTCTTCCGTATACTTCACCGGCACATCACAAGCAGCGAGGACAGGCTCTCCCATGTCTACTCTGACTCGGTCAACCTGTCCTCCTTTAAGCTCTACCGTGATTTCTTTTATGCCTGACAGAGTGTCTATGGTCAAAGACCTCTTTTCAGTCAGTCTCTTGTCGTGGACATATCTGGCGACACATCTTATACCATTGCCGCACATTTTTGCTTCGGACCCGTCGGCGTTGAAGATACGCATCTTGAAATCCGCTTTATCCGACGGCAATATCAGGATTATGCCGTCGCCGCCAACCCCTTTGTGGCGGTCACTCATCTCGACTGACAGTTGGTGAAGATTCCCCGGCACTGATTCCATACAATTAATGTAGATGTAATCATTGCCAATGCCGTGCATTTTGGTAAATCTTACTTTTGGCATGCAAACAAGATTAATATTTTGACCCGCAAAAGTAAGAAAATAAATTTACAAACGCAAAAAAATATTAATTTTTGGTCGTAATTATTTTATTTCCTTATCAATTTGTCTATTATCGCGCCGATTGTGGAACACTCTTCTCCGTTAATTGTAAAGACGTTACCCTCGGTGGCGACCCTGACATCGGCTTCATCAGGTTGTTGGGTTTCTTCATACCCGATTCGTTCCAGAGCACGCCGCATCAATACGCGCCTCGGCCCGGATCCGGATACGTATGCCCTGCCGGCAACAGGCTTTATGAGCCGGAATTGTCCGGTCGTAATGTCGTAACTTATCCCCTCGCGCCCGAAATACCGTTCCAGTGCGCCCGACAACGCCAGGTCTTCGGGACTTCCCGTCTCCAGACCGCGCTGCTTGTCGAGCAACCATACATCGTCGCTCATCTGTAAGGCCAGTTCCAGATCGTGCGTCGACAGAAGCACCGATAGCCCCTGGCGTGCCGACAGTCCGCGCAACAGCCGCATGATCTCCACCTTGCTGGGATAGTCAAGAAAGGCCGTCGGCTCGTCAAGCACGATCACCGGCGTGTCCTGCGCCAGAACTTTGGCTATCATCACCTTCTGCCGCTCGCCGTCGCTGAGTGTCCTCACGTTCCGTTCAGCCAGGTCGCGGATACCTACCTGTCCGATGGCTTCCTCCACTTTCCTGTCATCGGCTGCCGTGAGCCGTCCCCAGAACCCCGTGTACGGACTGCGGCCCAATGCCACAAGCTCGCGGACATTCATATTTTCGGTGTCCGGGCGGTCGGTAAGCACTACTCCAACCTGGCGCGACAGCTCGGAAGGCGTGTATCCCCCGATCTCCCTGGCGCCGATTTCCACATCTCCTTCCAACGGAGGCTGCATGCCGGTCAACGTCCTGAGCAATGTGGATTTTCCCGCGCCGTTCGGTCCCAACAGACTCGTGAGGCGACCGCCGCGCAACATACCGGTAAGCCCCTGGCCAACCGTGCGCTCTCCATCCTTGGTACGGTAGCCCGTCACCAGTTGGCGGAAAGCCACTCCCGCGTTTCGGTCAATTCGGTTCATTTGCCATGCATTTGGAACATTCTTCGCACAAGCCGCTCACTACGTATGTGGTCGATGTGGCGCTGTATCCCGCCGGCAGTTCGACGGCAGGCACGGGGATGGAGTTGAAGCACTGAGTGGTGCCGCAACGCTCGCAATGAAAATGGACATGCTGGTCGCTGTGCGTCCCGGGGTTCGCCTGGCGACAGTATTCATATTTCATTGATCCGGAACCGTCGGGAATGGCATGGACCAGCCCGGCCTTATGAAAGAGCGTCATGGCCCGCGTGATCGAGCTCCGGTCGACGGTGTCGAGTTCCGATTCGATCTCCTGCACCGACATCGGGAATTTCTTATCTTTGATCACACGCAGCACAAGCACCCGCACCGGCGAGGCCTTGATGCCCCGCCGCTCGAGCTCCAGGTCAATCCCGCCCGGTTGCAGTCTGTTTTCCATCCGTTTCGCGTTTCCTTAATTTCCAGATCCGCAGGCGGCACAGTGTCCATATCACCGTGATCAGGGTCACTCCGGTATCGGCGAACACCGCAGCCCAGAGGGTGGCGATTCCCAGCGCGCCCAGCGCCATCACCACTATCTTCACGCCGAATGCGAATCCTACATTCTCTATTAATAACGAACGGACTTTTCTCGATATTTTTATCCCCAGAGGAATCTTGCGCAAATCGTCGCCGGCAATCACCACGTCGGCGCTCTCGATGGCGATATCCGATCCGTAAGTGCCCATGGCAATGCCTACGCCGGCGGCGGCAAGCGCCGGGCCGTCGTTGACGCCGTCGCCTGCGAAAGCAGTAAACACGCCCTCACGACGATAATCTGCAATAATCTGCACTTTCTGCTCGGGCAGCAGCTGCGCTATGAAGAAGTCGGCGCCGACCTCCCCGGCCGTCTTGCTGACCGCAGCATTCCTGTCGCCCGAAAGGATGCGTACACGATGCACTCCCAGAGCATGCAGTTCGGCCACGGCTTCGGGGCTGCCCGGCTTGACCGTATCTTCAAGACTGATTACACCGACCAGCTGACCATCGGCAGATACGTAGACCGCGGTGGCGGCTACATCGTCAACGCCCCGGGTCTCTACTCCCGATTTCTCCATCAGCAGTGCGGAGCCCACCAGCACTTTGCGACCGGACATCGTGGCCTCCATGCCATGATTGACGGTCCTGACATTATCGACGGCTGCCAACTGCAGGCCGCGCGATTTACATTCGGCTTCAATGGCCTTGGCCAGCGGATGGGCGCTCTGGCTGTCGACCGCCGCTGCCAGCGCCAGCACTTCATCTTCGGTCATAGCACCGCACCTGCGGATACCGCTCACCCGGAAGCGGCCTGTGGTGACGGTGCCCGTCTTATCCAGCAGCATCACTCTGAACCGGCGCATGTCGTCGAGCTGGCGGTGGCCCTTGAACAATATGCCCTGCCGCGAGGCCACGCCGATCGATGCGAAATATGTCAGCGGTATCGAGACTACCAGCGCACAGGGGCATGAGCATACCAGGAACACCAGCGAACGGCGCAGCCAGTCCTGCCATACGAAGTCAAAGCCGCCCGACGTCAGGCCCACCAGCCATGGAATTACGAACAGCAGTACTGCTCCGCCCATGACAACCGGCGTGTACCAGCGTGTAATGCGATGCAGCACCGTTTCCGATGGCGCACGGTTGGCCGACGATTCCTCGATCATGCGCATCATGCGCATCATGGCCGAGTCGCTGTACGGCCGCTTGACGCGCAACCGGATCTCGCGGTCGACCGGAATGGCGCCAGACGGCACTTCCTCACCGCGACGGTAAGTGCGCGGCACACTCTCGCCCGTCATTGCCGATACATCCATGTCGGCTTCGTCGCTCAACAGTTCGCCGTCAAGCACCACCGTCTCACCCGGCTTCACGACCTCGGTCTCGCCCGGTGTGACTTGCGCCGGCTCCATCTGCAGCAACTTCCCGTCTGTCTCTATCCAGGCGTAGCGCGGCATCTTGCCGATCAGCCCCTTGATCTGCGCCCGGACATCGCCCGACACTACATCCTCCAGTTTCTCGCCTATCGAATAGAACAGCAGCACAGCCACGCCCTCGGGATATTCGCCGATTGCAAAGGCTCCCACCGACGCCAGCAACATCAGTGTGAACTCGTTGAACACATCGCCCTCGCGCCATGACTGCAATGCCTTAACGACTACCGGCCATCCCACAGGCAGCAACATCAGCAGATAGACCGTGAATTCTATCCACCACGCCCAGGGATGCACGTAATGAAACAGAATAAGCGCCGCCCCAAACAGCAGGCCTGTGATTATCTCGGCGGCAAATCGCCTCACTAATTTTTGCTCTCCGTCATGATGATGGTGATGATGGCTGCAGGAGCCATGTGCGCATCCGGTGTGTTCGGTCTTTTTCATGTGTCTTCGTTTTGCCTGCAAAATTAATTCCTGACTCGTGCACATCGAGTGCATATATATTTCAAACAATATTTGTGTCAGCTCTGTTTTATAGACAAGAGTGCCCCATGCTACACTCCACTATATACTGTTCACTAAACTTATTTTATATGAAGGCAAAAAAAATAACATAGATTCATCTATCTCGGGCATCTCATCTTGCCCGGGACTGTCATCAAGGGGCTTCGGCCCCTTTTTTTATGACTGTTTTCAACATTACGGCCATCGCAACGTTAAAAGTAGTAGAT
>JAQXIE010000064.1 GCA_029007645.1 Bacteroidales bacterium | reverse complement strand
CATACCATTTGTGGCACTATTGTGGAAAGAACGGTATCGGCACGCAGGAACAGCGTGTCGGGCCGCGAGTATTCAATCAGCAGAGGATATTCCGTAGCCAGGGCTTGTCTTGTCGAGTCATTGTACTCGCCGTAACCGCCGATCAGCTGGATCTTCCGCGCCGTGTCGGTCAGCACCATCGGCTGTTGCTGCTTGGCTTCGTCCCGGAACATGTAGGCGCGGCTCATCCGCGTTCTCTTGTCGTAGATAATCGAGTCTCCTTCCAGCCAGGTCACATTGTTGGTCGAATCGCGGTGGGTGATGGTGCTCCGTGCCGTAAGCTGGGCATGATCCGTCTGGGTGTCGTACCATCCCCGGGTAGTGATGATTGTGTCGTTGGCTCCCTCTATGATTGTCCGGGTGTTGATGTCGGCGATATGCGTCGCCGTACTGTAATCCAGTTCCTCGGTGCGCAACTTGTAGCCGTCACGGTTGTTGACCAGCAGTACGTCAGTGCGGAATTTGGCAAGCTTGGTGCCCGGAGAATATTCGCCGTACTGCGATGTCAGCGTATTCACCTTGTCGTCGAGTGTGCCTCCGGTCGTGTACCATCCCATTTCGTTGACCACATCGTAGTCGAGGCTGTCGGTGGTCAGCGTCACGGTTTTGTTGCGCAGTTCCACCTTGTTGCGCGACGCACCGCGCACCAGCGTGGCATGTTTCTCCTCACCGTCGTAATACAATCGGTCGGCATATACGAACAGCGTATCGCCCTGCTGCATCTGAACATGCCCGAACGCGTCCATCGAGTTCTTGTCGGGGTAATAATAGGCCGAGTCGCAGAACATCCACATGTTGCCCTGCCGGAACTTAACCGTGCCCTTGACTATCTGATATTCTTCGAACCCGCCCGCCGGACGGTACAGCGAATCAGCATTCTCCAGAAAGACCTTGTCGTCCTGGAAACGGTTGGCGTCGGGGATGTACGGTTTGATGGGCTCGGTTGGCTTCGGGCGTGTGTAGGTTTCCTTCTGTTTGCCGGGCTTCTGCCGTTGCGCGCTGATGCCGCCGATCCATGACGATGCCAGACCGATCAGCAGACCGGCCAGCAATATCAGTATGAGTCGTCTTGTTCGGACCACGGTTATCTCGATGCCAGTCAGAGCGACGGCGGCTATTTAACCCAGCCGTTGTACTGGAACTCGCACGCGTCCCAGCCGTCGGAAATCTTGATATAAGTATTCTTGATCTTGTTTTCGATCCACTTTTTGATTATCTCTTTTCGGGCGTTGGCCTCGTACATCTGCTTGAGCATGTTGAAGTCGTCCGACAGCGTGGCCTTATGCCCGGGATAACGGTTCATGAGCTTGACCAGGGCCACGACGTCGCGGTTCTTCTTCGGATCCTTCATGATGAAAGGCTCGGAGATATCGCCCGGTTTCATCAGTTCCACTTTGGAGGCTACTTCCGAGGGAAGTTCCTGCATCTCGAAGCGGGTGGTGCCTGTGTTGGGGTTGACCATGATGCCCTTGTTGTTGCGGGTGTCCTTGTCCTGCGACACATACTGCGCGGCCTCGTCGAATGTGAATTTACCGGCCACGATTTCCTTACGCATCGAGTCGAGGCGGACAGTGGCGTCGGTCAGATCCTTGACGCTTACCTTGGGAGTCAGCAGGATATGGCGCACGTTGACCTGGTCGCCGCGACGGTCGATAAACTGGATGATATGGTAGCCGTATTCGGTTTCGACAATGCGCGAGGCTTTTTTCGGGTCGGACAGGTTGAATGCCACTGCAGAGAATTCGGGAACGAAATCGGCGCGGCCATGGTAACCCAGTTCGCCTCCCTGCATGGCCGAACCATCCTCGCTGTAGGCGATGGCAAGCGTCGAGAAGGAAGCCTCACCCTTGTTTACACGGTCGGCGTATTCACGCAGTCGAGACTTGATGTCGTCAATCTCCTGCTGTGGCACTACCGGATTGATGGTGATGATCTGTGCCTCTATCTGCATCGGCACGTAGGGGATACTGTCCTCGGGCAGCGACGCGTAATATTTCTTCACATCGTTGGGGGTGCCTTTGACGTTCTTGGTCAGCGAACTTTGCACCTGGTCGGTAATATAGCTGGTACGCATCACGTCCATCAGCTGCGATCTCAGCGCCGGCATGCTTTTGTGGAAATATTCCTCCACGCGCTCGCGGCTGCCCAGATTGGCGATGAAATAATCGAGCCGCTTGTCGACCTGGCTGGCCACCTGGTTCTCGGGCGCTTCCACAGTATCTATCTTGGCCTGGTGCAGGAACAATTTGGTTACGGCGATCTGCTCCGGAATCACACAATACGGGTCGCCGCCGATATTAATGCCCTCCGAACGCATCTGGGAGTACTGTTCCTCCACATCCGAGCGGTAGATCGCCTCGTCTCCGACTATCCATACCACCTCGTCGGCTACATTCTTCTTGATCGGCGCCGCGATGGCGCAGACTGTAGCCAGAAGCCCGACGGCCAGCAGTCCTGTTGTCTGTTTCCTTTTATTCATGGTGCGTGTGTTGTTTCTTGGTTAAGTTTAATTTTGTCGCAGATCCTCCGCCGACTTCAGTTTGCCCGTCGCCGGATCGTAGATGCCGGCTTTAAGTCTTCCTTCATCCATGGCCTTTCGGTAGATTCCTGTCATCACATTCTCCCGGTTCTTGACCACGGTGGTCAGAAGCATCTGCTGCCGGATGCGGCCGCGCGCATATTCCTCCGGCATCTTGCTTCCTGTCGGCAGATACTCCGAGATATGGATCAGATAGACCGATCCGCCGTATTCGGTTTCGAAATCACGCGTGGATTCCAGAAAAGCATCGGCGTCGAAGAATCTGTATGGAACAAGATCGGCGACCTCGTGCCAGGGCAACCATTGTTCCATGAAATACTCATATTGCACGGCCTGACGCAATCCGTTGCGTTCAAGATTTTCGATTGCCTTGCTGTCAGGTTTCTTCATCGACGCCCGCATCTGCGGCAATGCTATGTCCGATGCATGTGTCTTAAGGAATATTCCCTTCACCAACGGTTCCTCGGTCAGCATGCTGTCGCCATGTTGACGGTAATACCTTTCGATGGCCTTACGGTCGACCGTCTTAGACGCCCCGTCGTCGATAAGCGACAGATAACGGTTCATTATCAGATCGGCACGGTAGTTCTCCACCATCCGATCAATCTGATCCATATCGCCGATATTCTTGGCCGCGATGTCAAGTACAACCTGACGACGCAGCCAGGTCTCCACTATCCCGCGGAACATCTCAAGACTGTCTTGCTTCGGCAATCCCCGGGGGATATCCTGCAGCACGGTCTCGAGCCATAGCGTCGTGTCACCGACGGTCACCACCGGTATCCGGCTCTGCGTATGCGGCTCGGAATCGCGATGACAACCCGCGGCCGTCCCTGCGGCTATCGATGCAAGAAACGCGAGGTATAATATTGCGGCTTTCGATGATCTCATCAGACTGTGCATTCAACCTACAAAAGTACAAAAAAAAGTGTAAATGCACAACGTTCGGCCTGTGCTGTGTCTTAGACCAGCAGCGAACCGGGTAGGTCGCGGGCGTTGTAACGGCTTGCCATCGATTCACCGTAGGCACCGGCCGAGCGAAGGGCGAAGATGTCGCCTCGGTGTGTCTCGGGCAGCAGTTCCTCCTGGCCGAACACGTCGGACGATTCGCACACCGGTCCGACCACATCGTAATATTCCTGCCGGGAATCGGGATCGGCAGTCAGGTTCTGGATCTTATGATGCGCTCCGTAGAGTGCCGGACGCAACAAGTCGTTCATTCCGGCGTCAAGAATTACGAATTTGCGCTCCATGCCGTTCTTGACATAAACCACGCGCGAAATAAGCGAACCGCATTGGGCCACGATCGATCGGCCAGGCTCGCAATGTATCTGCTGGCCCGGCTCTACCTTCAGGTTGGCCATGATAGTGTCGAAATATCCCTTGAAATCGGGTATCGGGTTGGCGTCCGGATCGTCATAGTCGACGCCCAGACCACCTCCCAGATCGATAATCCTGAAATTCACACCGTGGGCACGGTACCGCGAAACCAGTTCGTTGACGCGTTCGCTCAGCACCACAAACGGCTCGTTGGTCGTGATTTGTGATCCGATATGGAAATGCAGTCCGATGAGGTCGAGGTTCGGATTGCAGACGGCGAAGTTGACCGCCTTGTCGAGCAGGCGCATGTCGATTCCGAACTTGTTCTCCTCCAGGCCGGTGGTAATGTAATGATGCGTGTGCGCATCGATATTGGGATTGACGCGCAGCGTGATGCGGGCCGTACGGTTCATCTTGTCTGCGAGCCGTGCTATGACTTCCAGCTCCTCGAGCGATTCGACCACGAAGGAGCCGATTCCTGCTTCAAGGCCTTGGCGGATCTCGCGGTCCGTTTTGCCGACTCCGGCAAAAAATATGTCTTCCGGTTTGAATCCCGCTTCCAGGGCGAGGCTGATTTCTCCGCCGCTGACACAGTCCGCTCCGAAGCCTGCCGTGGAAATCCGCTTCAGAATCCCCGGGTTGGCATTGGCTTTGACAGCGTAGTGCACTTTGACGGGACGTCCCGCGATATTGCTATTGACGGCCTGCAAAGTGTCGTCAAGAAGCTGCATGTCGTAATAGTAGAATGGGGTCTCCATCTCCCGGATCAGATCGATATTGAATGCCATGTTCAGAACAGATTGGCTGACAACTTGGCCAGGGCCGCTTTCTTGTCTTCCTTTTTGATTAGGAACGATATGTTGAAGTTGCTGCCGCCGTACGAAATCATGCGTACCGGGATGTCGCGCAGCGCGTCAAGGGCTTTGGCTTCGAATCCGCGGTTCTGCCACTCCAGGTCGCCCACCACGCAGATGATCACCATGTCGCTGTCGACGGTGACGGTGCCAAGCGCGTTCAGTTCTCCAAGGATGGCGTCAAGATGGCGGGTGTTGTCGATGGTCAGCGAGACTCCGACCTCCGAAGTCACGATCATGTCGATGGCTGTGGCGTATTTGTCGAAGATGTCGAATACTTTCTTCAGAAATCCGTAGGCCAGCAGCATTCGGTCGGACTTGATCTTGATGGCCGTGATGTCGTCCTTGGCTGCCACGGCTTTGATAAGTCCGTGGCGCAGCACGTTGTTGATCAGCGTACCTTCGGCATCAGGCTGCATGGTATTGAGCAGCCTTACGGGTATATTGTTCTCCTTGGCAGGCAGTATGCAGGTGGGATGCAGAATCTTTGCTCCGAAGTATGCCAGCTCGGCCGCTTCCTCGAAATGCAGGTTGTGCACCGGGGTAGTGCCCTCCACAAAGCGGGGGTCGTTGTTGTGCATGCCGTCGATGTCGGTCCATATCTGCACTTCATCGGCGTTGATGGCCGCGCCTATCAGCGAAGCCGTGTAGTCGCTGCCGCCGCGCTGCAGGTTGTCGATCCGGCCTTCCGGGTCTCGGCAGATGAATCCCTGGGTTATATACAGATCCGCTACGGGATTGTCTTTAAGAATTTCCGCCAGGTGCTTGCGTATATATTCCTGATCCGGTTCGCCGTTGGCGTCGGTGCGCATATAGTCCAGCGCCGGCAGAAGGATGGCGTTCAGCCCCGATTCCTGCAGGTAATATGTCATCAGATTGGTCGAAATCAGCTCGCCGTAGGCTACGATCTTTTTCTCCGCGCGGCTCTTGTCGTCGGCGTTGACAATCTCCCTGATTTCATCGAAAAAGCCGTTCACCTTCCCACCGGCTGTCGCTTTGGCGGCATCGGTGGAATATAACTGGTCGATTATCAGACCGTATTTTTTCTCCAGATCCGCTATTAGGGATTCGGCTTTGGCCGTGTCGGCCGCCTCTGTCGCCGCCGATATCTGCAGCAGTGAATTGGTCGTGCCGCTCATCGCCGACAGTACGATAATGTTCTTTCCCCGCGAACTTACCAGGGATGCTACGTTGCGGATTCGTTCCGGTGATCCTACTGATGTGCCTCCGAATTTCAGTACCTTCATCTGATATGCAAAAAAACGCTCCGGTTGTTGCCTGGATGGCCCGGAGTCCAGGTTATATTATTTTGATCCTTGTTTTGATTTGCAAAGTTAGCAAAAATTTATCAAACTTCAAAAATATGAGGCATTTTGCTAAATGGAGCAATAGGGGATCGCAGCATATAAACAGCGAAGGGCCCTGCTGCTGCAGAACCCTTCGATCATGAATGAGGTCTGTATCTCTCTTATTTGACGCTCTTCAGCACCTTCTGATTGACCTTGACGGGATAACGGTTGCGAAGTTCGTTTTCCCATTCGGTCTGC
>JAQXIE010000063.1 GCA_029007645.1 Bacteroidales bacterium | reverse complement strand
CTCTTTCCTATATCTAAGAGACGATGTCTTAATTTAGTTTAAAAATATTACCATTATGTTGTAAATGAAAGTAAATGAATTAACTTTGCATAATTAATACATACTTTTAACCAACAGACATGATAAAACAATACTCAGTATTTGCATTTATAGCAGCTACAGCTATGGTTGCCGGTGCATCACCGGTTACTTCCGGCGCTATAATGAAAGATTACGGGTCACGAGCTCCCCGTATGTACAAGGCAACGACAAGTGATGTATTCAAATCAGAAGCGTTTGCCAAGAAAGAAGCGATGAACCGCATTCTCAGAGGAGAGAACGCAATGCAGAAAGTATCGGACAAAGAACCTGTAGCCACACATGGTCCCTCCTCGGTTATCGGTGACATCACGGCACCTAACGGTGAAACCTGGAACTACACCGGCAATCTTGATTATGAGCGGATCCCTCATGATGCCTATACGGAATACAAGCTGAAGCATTTCAGTTATACCATATACAATGCCCGCGGTGAGAAAGTAGGGACCGTGTCGGACGATATCCACTATGCCGAGGATGAAGTGCGTGCAGTTGGCTGTGACTTTACCCCCATCATAACCCGAAACTTCTTCAACACCGACGATAAATATGAGGTATGCATCGGTTTGTCGTTCAACACTAAAGAAGTCGGTATGAATCGCTATAAGTCGCTCATATATTCCATAGGCGGCGAGAAAGACGGGGAGAATGACAAAATAATCCGTACGATGGATTCGTTTGTCGGCGATGTGGTGGAAGGACCTGCTTCGGCCGACGGCCGCGACAATTTCTTCCTTACCTTCTCCAAGGATGAGAACGGTACGCCCGAAGATCCCGAGTCATTCTGGTCGATGCTGCAATCGTACAGTGTCAATGTTGTCACTTACGGACGCGCCCTGAATGACACAGATGGCCCGCGTCCCCTGCTCACTAAAAACATACCGCTTCTGAACTTGCCGGGAAATCAGGATACGACCCCCTTCTTATTCTCAATGGTTCATGAAGGCCAGGTATATATCATACTTCAGATGCTCAAGGAACCTCTGTGGATGCCTTACGACAGTCCTATGGATGAGTATGAGCAACGTGCCGACAATACGCTGGTAGTCAACTTCTACAAGGCTGACGAGAACGCTATAACTCTTGACTATACCACCCCGATAGCCGTAAACAAGTCTGATGATTCAGCTGTCTACGTGACCTATTATAGTGTCGGCGACATGCGCTACCGCGGTGACGTGCTCTTCGGCAAGTATGGCGAAAGCGCACACAAAGCAGCCCTTTTTGTCACAGCCGAGGACTATTACACATTGGCCGACAAGGGCTTGAAGTCATACTATGTATACGACAGCACCGGTAAACGTCTGAAGACGCTTGCCGAGAGCACCGAATTCACACAACCTCTTTCAGACATCAAAGACGCAGAGCCCCAACAGCTTTTTGTCACTGCGCCCAACGATCAATATAATCTTAGTTTCGTGAATCTCCTTTCGGCGACCGAGGCGTTCAACATGTCGAATGTCGTGGAAGTCGAAGACAATAATTTCCTCAATGTTCTGGTAAATCTTGACCGTACGCCGGTTGGCGACAGCTATCAGTATGCCATTGAGTGCTCGTCGCCATTGGAATTGGACAATGACCGGACATTGTCGCAGATCGTCTGGCTCGACAAGGATGGCAAATTCGATCATATGGAATATGCGGACCTCGGCACCGATGTTCAGTATGCTCAGCTGTATATCGAAAGCAACGCGCTTGAAGTCGGCAAAGTGATGACCGACCAGCGAGCATATATCGCACTGATCAAACGCGGTATCGCCGGTTCCAAGCTTGACGAAGAGCTGCTGGTAACGAATGCCATTACCAATCCGGATTGGCAGGTCGGTGAACAAGCTCTGCTGCTTGGCCCCGGTGAATATGGCGTTCTGTCGGGAATCGTACCCGATTTATACTCCGAAGTACACACGCTGTCGGTATATTATTTGTCGGGCAAAAATACGGGTGAAAAGAAATTGACACAGGTAGTCTACGCACTACCCTTCCTCAGTTCCGGAATCGATATGCCGGCTACTGACAGCAAGACTGACGGCACCTCAGCCAAGGTCTACAACATGGATGGAACTCTTGCCGGCATCGGCATGGATACGAACTCGCTGCCGGCCGGTGTATACATCATCGTCAATGGTCGTGAGGCACGCAAAGTGATCATCAAATAAAAGAGAAACGGATGAAACAGATAATAAAAGCGGTATTCGCATTGGCTATGCTTCTCATGACTGTCATGACGGCATCTGCCTATAAGGTGACCGTTAAATGGAATAATGCTGCTGGAGCCGAGATCAGGCTCGGTTCCATGAACGCCGAAGCCGTATCGCTCGCGGCAGGACAGACGAGTTATGTGCTGGAAGGCGCATCGGCTCAATGGATATATGTAGTGGCCAAAGATGGATATAAGATTGATGCAATAACCGGTCCGGCAAATATGTCGCAGGCCGACAAAACCCCGAAAGTCAGCGGATTGATTAAAGGCGGTTCAGGTTCATATTGGGGAAAATATATTTCTGACACGACGGTAGGCAACTGGGGTGAAAATATTGAGATCGCATTCACACTCTCGCCAATAGTCCGTGACAAGCAATTCACAATCAATGTGGAGAACGGAGCGTCATATATCAGCGCAGTCTTCGGCAGCAACAATTATTCGGTTGCTCTGTCAAACGGCATGAATACTGTGAAGTATGATCCCGGTTTCGACCAGATGTTCATGGTCATGGGCGATAATGGAGTCACCAAGTTCTTCAAGATCACCTGGAACGGCACAAACGTTGATCCGGTGTTCAATCAGTATCGCCTGTATGATATAGAACCCGGCAATGAAGTGGTGATACGGGTGTTCGAGGGTGATGAGCCTGTAAAGGAAGAAGCCGTAATAACTGTCAGCTTGCCCGCGGTCCTGAAAGACGCTGTGAAAAGCGTACGCAATTGGACTACCAGCAAATGGATAGATATGACCGATAACAAAATATCGATAAACAAAGGGGATGAGATCGCGATTAATTTCAACACCGAGGACTATACCTACACGGGTTTCTCTTTTGACGGTACTGATCTTATGTCGAGCTTCTCGCCCGAAAGCGGGACATTGCGATGGACCGTAGCCGGCAGCGGCACCCTTACGGTATCCGGAGGTATCCGTGAATACGGCAAGACAGAGTTCAAAGTCTATGCCATCAATGGTGAGGGCGTGTCGGTTTACACCGAAGGATTCGGTAATGGAGCCGTACGTCTGGAAAACGGAACAGTTCTGACCGAAGATATCAGGATCAAGGACTATACGCTTCGCGCCGGAGTTGACAAGGTTTATACCGTGTTGGTAAGCGAGCGATATAATTCCCTGTTCGTCAGCCCGGTCAAAGGCTGGTATATCGCCACGGTCCAGGTTTTGGAAGGCGACCTTTTTGAGCAGATCGACGGTATAACGGATTATGACGACTATCGTGACGTCTACATTGTGGCCGAAAAATATGAGGAAAACGCTTCAGTCGTCTTTGATGTCAGGGACTGTGCATCATCGATCAGACTGTCGGGCAACAGGTCTTTAGACCAGAACTGGAGCAATCCCCAGGCTACGTTCGAGCTGACCGACGGCAAACAGACGCTGAATTATGTTTATGGTTACAGCAATCCGATGTCGCTCCGCATTATCAGCAACGGTTCACTGTTTGCATATAACGACGGTGTCAAGATGACTGCGGACGACTATGGCAGCTATTCCATCGAACCATACTATAATGCCGAGGACAAGGACCGCATTTCGACATTCACCGTAGCGACATCCGCACTTCCGATAACTAATGTAATATTCAAAGGTGAAGGACTGGACGCAGAACTTACCTACGGCACGGCACGCCAGAAAGCTGACAGCGGCATCAACCTCATCGAAGGCACTTTGTGCGTGCTGAAGCCATCCAAGGCAGACTGCACGGTAACACTCAACGGTAATGCCGTTGACCTCGATGCTGACGGCGAGTATAAATTCACGACGACCGGAACCAAGATGGAATTCCTTATTACGGATAAATCCGGAATTTCGGAAGTAATTCCGGATCAGTACAATCATTCGGTATATTCCGTAGACGGCAGACTGATCAGCCGAAGCGCTGACCGGAACGTATTGAAGGGGCTGCCGGCAGGCGTTTATATCGTCAACGGCACCAAATATATCGTGCATTAATTTGCATCCGGCGTCAAGCGCCGCGACAGACTGAATTAATCTCAGAGATGTTGCAAAACATATTGCGACATCTCTGTTTTTTTTGTAATTTTATGGCGAGGTAGCAGCTGTCCTTTTGGTCTATGCCGACCGGAAAACGGCGACTGCTTCAATATATAGTCTGAGGTCGGGCGCGCGTGTAGAGTATGCAATCCGAGCTCCAGGGACAAACCTTAAAAACTCAAAGCTATGGCAACATCAATCAGCCCGTTGGCCTTCGTGAATCCGGGGGCAATTATCGGTGACAATGTGACAATCAACGCCTTTGCCTACATCGATCAGGATGTAGTGATAGGCGACGGATGCGAGATTCATCCGCATGTATCTATTCTGGCAGGTGCCAGGATCGGCAAAAACAACAAGTTCTACGAAGGCTGCATCATTTCGGCCACTCCGCAGGATTTCCGCTGGAAGGGGGAACGGTCGTATGTAGAGATCGGCGACGGCAACGAAATCCGGGAACAAGTCATAATCAACCGCAGCATCTACGACGGAGGGAGCACAAAGATCGGAAACAATTCATTTGTGATGGCGCAGACCCACATCGGACATGACTCGGAGATAGGCAGTCATGTGGTGTTGGGCAATTCCGTCAAGATCGCCGGAAACTGCAAGATAGGAGATTGCTGCATACTGAGCAGCAGCGCACTGGTTCATGAACGTTGCGAGATCGGAAAATGGGCGCTGATAAAGGGCGGTTGCCGGGTTAACGGCAATGTGCCACCCTATGTTGTGATGGCCCACAATCCCATCGTCTACTTCGGCGTAAACGCATTCGTACTGCGGAAAGGGAATTTCTCGGAGGAAACAATTGACAATATATCGAAATGCTTCCGTCATCTGTATCAGTCGAACACATCGACATTCAACGCGCTGCGTCGCATCGAAACCGATGTTGACCCGGGTCCGGAACGCGATGAGATAGTCAACTTTGTGCGATTCCATAAATACAAAATCGCGGGGATACAGCTTGATGACAGAGAGTAACGAAAAAATTGGGCGTAATAACTTGTATAAGTGAAAAAAAAGCAGTAATTTTGCATTCGTTTTGTGGCACATCCATAAAAAAGCTTGCGGAAAGATGCAGCCGCGGGCGATATGAGAAAGTGAGATGGCACCGAACACGACAGTGCGTCGAGACACGCACGCCCATGTTAAATTAAATTAGAAATTAATAAAGCCATGTCTAAAGTTTGTCAGATCACAGGCAAAAAGGCAGCTGTGGGCAACAATGTATCCCACTCCAAGCGTCGCACCAAGCGCAAGTTTGAGGTAAACTTGCACACGAAGAAGTTCTACTGGGTAGAGCAGGACATGTGGATTGAGCTGCGTCTTAGCTGCAGTGCACTCCGCACTATCAACAAGATCGGTCTTAACGCCGCTATCAAGAAAGCAGAAGCTGAGGGAAACCTTGACCTCCGCGACATCAAGATTCTCTCCATGTAAAGCATCACAAGAACTATGGCAAAGAAAGCAAAAGGCAATCGCGTTCAGGTAATCCTGGAATGCACCGAACATAAGGCCAGCGGCATGCCCGGAATGTCCCGTTACATTACCACCAAGAACCGCAAGAACACCACCGGCCGTCTGGAGTTGAAGAAGTACAACCCCATTCTGAAGAAATACACCATCCACAAAGAAATTAAATAATCTCTGACCAATGGCAAAGAAAACCGTGGCCTCTATCCAGAAAGGTGAAGGCCGTACATACAGCAAGATCATTAAGATGGAGCGCTCGCCCAAGACCGGCGCTTACGTCTTCAAAGAGGAGATGGTGCCCAACGATGCCGTTAAGGACGCCCTGAAATAAGAAATATAAAAAATACTATAACGAACAGGCTGTACCGATGGCACAGCCTGTTTTTTTACATATATTGCTTTTAACACCAAAAAACGGATTGGCAAATCTTGACGACAGACCGATGGCGGCTGCTATTTGAAGACATAAGATATACCCATGCCGATGAAGCCGCCGCTCGTGTCGTTCATCAGCGAGTATTTACCCTGAATCGACAGTTTCAGATAGGACAAGAGATAGATGTCGAAACCCGCGCCAAAATCGCCGCCAAACCGGGTGGCATTGCTTTTGGAAGGATAATGATGCCAGCTGTTCAGCGTAACACCGATCAGAGGATAAACGCCGAAGCCTTTGATCAACCGGAATGGGAATTGCATGTCGATGCTCGCTTCGAATGCCGACAGTCCGTCGTTCTTGAATACATATCCAATCTCGGGAGCGAGTCTGAAATGAGTGGCAAACTCCCACTGAAAATTCATGTTCATGTAACCACCGTTGTTGTAGGTGGCATATCCACCCACCACCCCGAGTGATTTCTCTCCTCGCCCGAACGCCTGAGCCTGCTGCGGTAATATCAATGCGGCCAGCATAACGGCAAATGCCGCTAAAAGAATACGGGTCTTTTTCATAGTGGAATTGATTTTTATCCTTTAAACACTTTATAAAACAATTTAGTTTTTGTAATTTTGTGATTATACGTTGATCGAATGGATAAATATCTGAAAAAGCCATTGGAAGGAATGTTCCGCATATCGTCATGCGTGCCTGAAGTTCGCCCCGGAGATGTGGAAGGCAATATCCGCTCCATAATAGAATTGGCCCGGGAGGCGGAAACCAAAGGAGTCCAGCTAAGCATATTTCCTGAGCTGAGCATCAGCGGGTATACCTGCGCGGACCTGTTCCATGACAAATATCTGCTTGACGCCTGCGAGAACGGAGTCGGAATGCTGATGGAGGCATCAATACGATGCAACACGGCGATAATTGTCGGAGTTCCGCTGCGAAGAAACGGGAAACTATATAATTGCGCTGTCGTAATCAACCAGGGCCACCTGATCGGAGTTGTTCCGAAAGTCCATCTGCCGAATTACAACGAGTTCTACGAAAAACGTTGGTTTTCAAGCGGCTACGGCATGGATGCCGCTGTCGACAGTATACGGGTTGGAGATTCGGATTATCCGTTCGGTTCCAATCAGATATTCGAAATTGACGGGGCACGCGTAGGCGTGGAGATTTGCGAGGATTTATGGGTGCCCGATCCACCGAGTTCAAAGCTATGCATGGCAGGCGCCGAGGTGATATGCAATCTGTCGGCATCTGACACGTTGATCGGCAAATACGATTATCTGCTTGATCTGTTGCGCAATCAGTCGGCCCGGTGTCGGTGCGCATACGCCTATTCGTCGGCAGGTTTTGGAGAATCGAGCACAGACCTTGCCTTCGTGGGCAACGCCATAATCGCCGAGAACGGCAGTATATTACGCAGATCCGAGAGATTCCGCATCGATCCCATGACAGTTGTCGCAGACGTGGATCTTGACAATATCAGACACGACCGTATGCATTTTTCATCCTTTGCCGAGCACATGCCCGAATGGAACGCCTGCAAATTGTCGGAGACAACGACTCCAAACGCGACAACCAAGACCGATGCGCTGGAATACCGGGATATAGATCCGACACCCTTCGTCGACAAGAACCGTGAAAATATGAACCGGCGCTGCGATGAGATCAGTTCCATTCAGGCCTGGGGACTTGCCACGCGTCTTAAAGCCATCAACTGCCGCCATGCCGTCATAGGCATTTCCGGAGGTCTTGATTCCACACTCGCACTGCTTGTGACGGTAAAAGCATTCGACATGCTGGGCTATGACCGCAAAGGCATAATCGGGATCACGATGCCCGGTTTCGGGACAACCAAGCGCACAAGGAGCAATGCCGACGCATTGATGGAATGCCTGGGAGTGACGCACAGGGTCATTCCCATCGCAGCGGCAGTGAACCAACATTTCAAAGACATCGGCCAGAATCCCGACAATCATGACATCACATACGAGAATTCGCAGGCACGTGAGCGGACAAAGATTCTGATGGATGTGGCCAATAAGGAGAATGCCCTTGTTATCGGCACCGGTGACTTGTCGGAATTGGCTCTGGGATGGTGTACCTACAACGGCGACCAGATGTCGATGTACGGCGTAAATGCTTCGATACCAAAGACAATGGTGCGTTATCTGGTCGATGGCTACGCGCGCCAGTCTGATAATCCCGAACTGAAACGAATCCTGCACGACATAATTGACACTCCGATCAGTCCGGAATTGCTGCCGGCATCCGACAAGGGGGAAATTCTTCAAAAAACGGAGGATACCGTAGGTCCCTATGAGCTGCATGACTTCTTCCTGTACCATATGATGCGATTTGGCTCGGATCCCCGCAAGATCGGCAAGATGGCCTGCAAAGCATTTCGAGGTGAATATGACCCGGGGACAATATATAAATGGCTGAAAACGTTTTATAAACGATTCTTCAGCCAGCAGTTCAAGCGGAGCTGTATGCCCGACGGCGTAAAAGTGGGATCAATATGTCTGTCTCCGCGCGGAGACTGGAGGATGCCTTCGGATGCAGCCGTCAGGCTATGGGCATCGGAAATTGAAGAGCTAAGCAACGATAATAATAAATGACATTTGACGAACAATTATTTCTTATAGCCAACGGCCATCATACGGCGTTTATGGACATGCTGATGAAGTATAACACTTCATCGCGAGTATGGATACCGTTCTACATCGCCCTGTTTGCCGGCCTGATATATAAATACGGATGGAAGAAATCGCTGTACATGTTGCTGTTCATCGGAATGGCAATCGGTGCTGCCGATTACATATGCGCATCGATCATACGCCCTGCATTTCAGCAGATGCGGCCGTCTAATCCGGACAATCCTTTTTCACAATATGTCACTCTCGTCAACGGCTACCGTAGCGGACCATATGGCATGCCGTCGTGCCATGCGTCAAATTGCTTTGCATTGGTATCGTCGCTGATAATCTTCACGAGATCGCGATGGAGTATGATTGCAATGCCCGTCTGGGCGCTCTTTATTTGCTACACGCGGCTATATATGGGAGTCCACTACCCATCCGACCTTCTTGTCGGAGCTGCTGTGGGCATCACATTAGGCTCTTCGTTCGCAATGCTGGGCCTGACTATTGCCCGACGCATAGAGTGGCTCAAGGCAAACGGAGGCTACCCTCCTATCAAACTCAGATATAACAATATTGTCGGCTCATACGGCATATCGCTCAACATAGGCCCGGTTGCTATACCCATGGCGGCATTGCTGATAACATTGCTGATCGGCTTCATCATAGCCTGGTAACAGGATATGACGCATTTTCAAAGCATTAATACTACGATTCGGAACATTGACACAAGCACAAAACTATGAAAGAACTTTCCCCACATTCAGCACCGAGATACTCACGCGAGGATATGTCAAAAGCGCTTGAAACGCTCCGCAACGGCGGAGTCATCCTATATCCGACGGATACCATATGGGGATTGGGATGCGATGCAACGAATCCAGAGGCGGTCGAGAAGATTTATCTGCTGAAAGGACGTGCAGAATCCAAAGCCATGCTGGCGCTTGTCGGTTCGGAGGGGCAGCTGCAAAGCTATGTGGCCCATATCCCGGAGATTTCCTGGGATCTGATAGAAAGCGCAGTCGAACCCTTAACTATCATTTACGACCATCCCCGCGGACTGGCTTCAAATATGATTGCTTCCGACGGTTCGGCAGGTATCAGGATCACCAATGAGAATTTCTCCAGGACATTATGCCAGAGGTTCGGCAAACCGATAGTATCGACTTCGGCCAACAAAAGCGGACAGAAATCCCCGCGTACGTTTGCTGAAATCCCTGATGAAATCAAAAGCAAAGTAGATTACATCGTGGAATATGGCCGTTCCAACGGAATCCCCCACTCCGCTTCCAATATCATAAAGATATCGGACGGAGGCGTAGTAAAAGTCATAAGGTAAACACACAATATCAAGAAATAATCAACCCTGAAACGCCAATTCGCTGCGGATTGGCAAACAAATAGTAAAGAATTTATGAAGATATTCAACATATTCGGCAAAAAGGAGAAAGAAATCCTCTCTGAATCCGCGACAAACTCAGTTTTGGAAGAAACATCCGACGAATGGGGAACGGCAACAGATCTCGACGATGAGTTCGTCCAGCAAGAGATCGACGACTTCACCGACTATCTCGTCGACAACAATCCCACTGATCCCCGCTGATTTCGCCAGTGTTGACACGGAAAAGGCCTCGCTGATGGCGGGGCCTTTTCCGTATGGGGCAGCGAGCTTATAAGCTCGCTGAACAGTAAAATAATATGAATTGTGATTTTCGGTACAGGAATATCGTCAGATCAGACCGTTGGTGCGTTTGCCAATTTGATTGAGGCGATATCCGAACGAGATACGGTAGAAGCCATAGGTGATCAGGGCTAAACCGAGCCACATCCATTCAGTGACAGTGCTCAGAACCGGGTTGGTAATGAATACGATACCGAAGACAATGGTACACACAAGCAACAGAACTGCCCAGATGATCCATGCGGGACTTATTGCACTCATGGCGCATGCCTCACAAATTCCATTGATCGCAACGACCAAAATCCAGATGCCGATCACATACATGAAAGCGATTGTCAAAACGGGTTGAGGAATGCACAAGAGCCAAATGCCGCATAACAGTTCAAGAAGGCCGACAGCAAGCATCCAGCCCCATCCACTATAAGTTGATGGGGCACTAAGGGCCATCGCACAATAAACTGCGCCTGCTGCTGTGACACATCCGGCAAAAACATATGCCAAAACCGGAAGAGACGACATCGGGTCGCACAGACACCATATTCCAAGGCCTACGCTAACAAGACCGGCAATCAGCGGAATCCACCAATAGCGGCTTATAATACCACTTTTCGATTTGATTTTCATAGTTATAGTTTATTAGTAATATCGTTAGGATAACATCACGTTCCGACATTAAGTTCAAACCCCACGCAATTATTTTGGCATATATTTTGTAAAGAACCAATTGAGATATTATATGTTATAAGAATAGGTATAATAATCAAGGCGGCAATGGAAACGGACCGCAAATGGAATAATAATAGATAGAAATAACGAATTCCATATATACTATGAATTTCAACAATTTTACAATCAAGAGCCAGGAGGTTGTACAGAAAGCCATTGACCACACCAAGCAGGCCGGTCAACAGCAGATTGAGCCTGTACACATTCTCAAGGCCATCATTTCGGAAGCTGAGTCGATCGTGAACTTCATCTTCCAGAAGACAGGAGCAAACCTGGTCGCTGTGAAAAACGGCGTCGAGGCAGCTATAGGCTCGTTACCAAAAGTATCGGGCGGAGACGTATTTTTATCTCGCGAATCAAACGACGCTTTGCAAAAAGCGGTAGAATTTTCGAAGAAGAACGGCGATGAGTACGTATCGGTCGAGGCAATGCTCGTGGGTATTTTCGACACCAAATGCAGTGCTTCGCAGATCATGAAGGATGCCGGACTGTCGGAGAAAGATCTGAAAGCCGCCATTCAGGAATTGCGCAAAGGCAATAAAGTGAAGGATCAGAGCGCCGAAGAGACTTATCAGGCACTGAGTAAATACGCCATCAATCTGAACGACCGGGCGCGCAACGGCAAACTCGATCCCGTGATTGGTCGCGACGAGGAGATCAGACGCGTGCTGCAGATTCTGTCACGGCGTACCAAGAACAATCCTATGCTGGTCGGCGAACCCGGAACCGGTAAGACGGCTATTGCCGAAGGGCTGGCAATGCGTATTGTCCGCGGTGATGTCCCCGAAAACCTGAAATCGAAGCAGATCTATTCGCTCGATATGGGAGCTCTCGTAGCCGGAGCCAAATACAAGGGAGAGTTCGAGGAACGCCTCAAAGCGATCGTCAATGAGGTATCTGGCAGCGACGGCGAGATCATCCTGTTTATTGATGAGATCCATACATTGGTAGGAGCCGGCAAGGGTGAAGGTGCGATGGACGCCGCCAATATCCTGAAACCGGCGCTGGCACGAGGCGAACTTCGTTCGATCGGTGCGACCACACTTGACGAATACCAGAAATATTTCGAGAAAGACAAGGCCCTGGAGCGCAGGTTCCAGAAAGTGATGGTCGATGAGCCGGACGAGATCGCGGCCATATCGATTCTGCGCGGTCTGAAGGAGCGTTACGAGAACCACCACAAGGTGCGCATCAAGGACGAGGCCATCATCGCGGCCGTACAGCTTTCCATACGGTATATCACCGATCGCTTCCTTCCCGACAAGGCCATCGACCTTATAGACGAGGCCGCCTCGAAGCTCAGACTCGAAATGGATTCGCAGCCTCAGGCTCTGGACGATGCCAGCCGACAGATCAAGCAGCTTGAAATCGAGCGCGAGGCAATCAAACGCGAGGGCGACGACTACAAGCTGAAGGAGATAGACGAAGATCTGGCCAACCTGCGTGACACCGAGAAATCGTTGCGCGCCAAATGGCAAGCCGAGAAGAATGAAATCAATAAGATTCAGCAGAACAAGATAGATATCGAGCAGCTGAACTACGAGGCCGAGAAGGCGGAGCGCGAGGGTGACTATGCCAAGGTAGCCGAGATCCGTTACAGCCGCATCAAGCAGAAGGAGGACGAGAACGCCGCCATTCAGGCCAAGCTGAAGGAACTGCAGGGCGAAGGAGCCATGATCAAGGAGGAAGTCGACGCCGAGGATATCGCTGAGGTCGTAAGCCGCTGGACCGGCATTCCTGTCAAGAAGATGGCCCAGAGCGAGAAAGAAAAACTGCTTCACCTTGAGGAGGAACTCCATCACCGTGTGATCGGACAGGAGGACGCTATCCGCGCCGTGGCGGATGCTGTGAGACGTTCGCGTGCCGGACTGAACGATCCGCGCCGCCCTATAGGATCATTCATATTCCTGGGTACAACAGGTGTCGGAAAAACCGAGTTGGCCAAGGCCCTGGCAGAATATCTGTTCGACGACGAAGACATGATGACACGTATCGATATGTCGGAGTACATGGAGAAACACTCGGTGTCGCGTCTTGTCGGAGCGCCTCCGGGATACGTAGGATACGAGGAGGGTGGCCAGCTTACGGAGGCTGTGCGCCGCAAACCATACAGCGTAGTCCTGTTCGATGAGATCGAGAAAGCCAACCCCGATGTGTTCAACATCCTGCTGCAGGTGCTCGATGACGGCCGTTTAACCGATAATAAGGGCCGATTCATCAACTTCAAGAACACCATCATTATCATGACGTCCAACATGGGTTCTGACATTATCCGCCAGAACTTCGAGGGCTTCAATGATAAGAAGGAAGATGAAAAGCAGGAGATCATAGCCAATACCAAACAGGATGTGATGGACCGACTGAAACAGATAATCCGTCCTGAGTTCCTGAACCGTATAGACGAGACAGTGATGTTTACGCCGCTGAGTAAGAAAGAGATTCTGGAAATCGTGGAACTTCAGGTGAAGAGTGTCCAGAAAATGCTGTCGTCCAACGGTATCACCCTAACCGTTACCAAGGAAGCGCTCGATCTGCTCGCCGAGGATGGTTATGATCCCGAGTTCGGAGCGCGTCCTGTGAAGCGTACCATCCAGAGGATGGTCCTCAACCAGCTGTCGAAGGATATCCTGGCCCAGAAGGTAGACCGGGAACATCCCATCATCATCGACCGCAACGGAGACGAACTGGTCTTCAAGAACTGATAGAATAGAAGCAAGTAACAAAGCAAGGGGCTGTGTCGCGGACACGGCCCCTTGTTTTGTTATGTTTCGAATTGATTACTTGTTATTTCTGCGGCTCTTGTAAAGGAAGAGGTCGCGGGCACGCATGGGTTTCCTGGAGGAAATCTTGCTTGCGGTCATACCCTTGGTAACAGCGGAGTAGCCGTAGTAATAAGTGGTGTGATCCACATACTCCGACTTGATCGTGCCGTTGTCATTAAGCGAAATCGAGAAGGTATATGAATAGGAATCACCGTCATCATCGTTTTCTTCCATCGACTCGAGAATCCTGTTGGGACCAATGCCGAGAAATCCTAAACTTGCCAGAATATGCCATGACGTATCTTCCGACACTGCGTTTGCAAGGCTCATGGGGAACTGCTTGAAGATATTCATCTCAGTACCATAGTCTATGTCATATACATATCTATCCTGGTATTTCATGCCGTCTTCGATCTCACTATCATCTTGGACAACCTTGACGAGATTGCCATCTTTCCAGGTCATTGAAATCGCAATATTTGACTCGTAGGAAGAGGTCTCACCTTCTCCAGTCTCTGTTTCCTTGCCCGTTTCGGTCAGTTTGACGATATGACCATCTTTATCGTAGGAGAATTGTACCGCCGCATTCCCCTTATAGCGTTCGCCATCATATGAATCCTCATAGTCCCACGACGACTTGATGGAGCTGATATAGCCTTTGTCGGTGAAGCTGACAGTTACATTCTCTTCCTCATCGTCAGCATCATCGAAATAGATTCGTCCTGTGGAATAATCTATGGAGAATTCGGATCCAAAGCTGACAGCTCGTCCTTGCTGATCGTAACGTACGGGGACGTTGTTGATCGAACTGATGCGAGTGCCGTCATAGACGGGAGTCTGAACGCTACCGGCGCCCTCTCCGGTTTCATCATCTCCGCAAGAGGTGAACACAGGTGCCATAAGCAAGCCAAAAGCCATAGCACCGAGAAATCAGAGTGTCTTTTTCATTACTATTAGGATTAATTCTAAGGTGCAAAATTACAAAAAAATCTGTGATTTTGCACATCTTGCAATTAATCTTCAATATCGCCGGAACCCTGTACGATCTTCCGGACTCTGGCGGCTTTCAATCCACGGGCATTGATATTGCCGGAGCCCTGGCACATCAGCTTGGCATTGGTGCACGATCCCGCTAACGTGATATCGCCGGAACCCATTACCACAGCACGGAGATGAGTAGTCCTGACCAGCTTTATGTCAAGATCGCCGGAACCCATCACATTAGCTTCTACCGACCTGGAATTCATCTTACGCACCAGGACATCGCCCGATCCACCGACATTCACCTTAGCCGACGATGTCACCTCAGCACTGTTGACAATCATGTCGCCGGAACCGAAAACCCCTAATGACACTGCGGAGCCCTTAACCGATCCGGCCGTTATATCGCCGGAGCCAAATAACATCAATGATAAGCTCGTACCGGTCAGATTCCCAACCTTCGCATCGCCCGAGCCGTACAGCATGATGCTCTCCACTTTGTGACCGTAAATCTTGATTGTGGCCGGCTCCAGCTCATAACTGTCCTCGTCGGTATGAATCATCAGCGTCTCGCCCTTGGACATAAGCATGATGCTTTCGCGTGCCTGCTTGTTACCTATTATCTCGACCCGAGGTGAGCCTACGATATATTCGATATCCGACGACGTATAGTTCATCACCTTAGAATATTCATCGCCGACAAAACGAGTGGTGACATCATGGGGCTTCTTCGCGCCAGCCGCCCCTGTACATATAGCGACGGCGAGCAGGGATACCATTATTCCTTTCATGTTCATTCCTGTTATTCGTCAGTATTATCCGAATCCACGTATTTAGACTTCGTTCTGTCGAGTCCTTTGTCCCAATTTATCACCGATATCTCCGCAACACAAGGATTATCGGAGTCCCAAATCAACAGCTGCGACATTTTGTTGCCACCGTCGATAAATTTCTCGTAAACAGTATATTCCTGCACTCCCTGTGTAGTGTGCATCACGACCTCGACCGTGGGGTTATCTTTCAGATATTTCTTCAGAATCTTCTTAGCCATCGCCACGCTCCGTTCTGAATAACACTGATACGAATAATACGACGAGAATCCCATTTCCAGAGAGATGGTATGCTCGCCCGACGAGCTGGACCTACGCTTCATATTGTGCGCGAAACGACCGGAAATATAGGTGCTTTCGACATTATCAATGCCGGCCAGGTCTGCAAATATATCCTGCGCAGCTGCCGTACCGGGCAGCATCATCAACACAGCCAGCAGCAGAATTGCGACGCATTTCGGTAATCTATTCTTTATCCTCATATCATACATGGTATTATAATTCAAAAACATCATTCATTTCTATTTCGTATATTTCCCTGACGTCCTGAATCTTGAACTTTTCCTCGGTGACGCCGGTTTCGAGTCGTACGAAAACGGAACTCAATATCGCATTGGCCTCGCGTTCGTCCGTTACGACATGATAATTAGCCGCCACAAGACGTTCTTCTTCCGGTGTGAGATACATGTCGACTCCCCTCTCCTTCTCCTCTATTTTCGGAGCAATGTACACGGGTCTCTTTTTGACAGAAGCAACGTGCCCCTTTTTAATACATGTATCGGCCGAGGCCAACAGCTGAGGTGCAACAAGAGGTTCGGATACTATTTTGATTATAGAGTCCGTATTCTTCGGCTGCATCTGTTCGTTTACGGCCATCTTCATGTCGAGTTCATTCGTGCTCTTGTTTATAGACAAACGTATAGATATCGTCACAACCAATGCAAGACATGCCGCAACCGCACAGCCGGTAATAAAGCGGCGGCGCCAAGTTGATTTGCGGCCCCTGACAGCTTGCTCGCGTGCCATCTCAGCCTCGACGGCCGATTCAATACGATCGGACACATCCATAGGAAGCTCGCCATAATTCTCCCCCGCCTCAAGGAGGCCAAGGAACATGTCTCGTTCCAAGGCAAGGTCTTCAGGCAAATCATTGTTTGCAGCGAAGAAATCCTCGAGCACTTTCTGGTCGGCCGGCGTACTATCTCCGTCGTACCATCGACCAAGTATCTGTCTTATTTCGTTGTATCCATTCATATTACGAATTCTTATTCATCAGTTCCCGGAGTTTTCTCCGGCCTCGCGACAGTAGCTGTCGCACATTAGCTTCTGTTTGTCCTGTGGCTTCGGCTATCTCAGCATTGTCCAAGCCACCGAAACTGCTTAGTCGTATCACTCGGCTTTGACCCGGCGGGAGCGAGTCGATCAGAATCTCTATCCTGTGCCGTGTGTCACGGTATTCAGTCGATGCCGGGCTATCCGGCGCCTTGATTTCGGCTGCTTCATCGATCGCTACCGCCAGCTTCTGCCTCCGCATCATCGATATGCACTCCCTACGCAAGGTGGTTATGGAGTAGAATCTCATCGCTCCGTCATCGTCCGGAATCTCAGCCCGATGCCTCCACAGCTTGATCTGCGTTTGCTGCACCGCATCGGCGGCATCATCAGGCGGCATTCCTATCCTGAGCGCCATGCCGTACATTAGTCGCTTAAGAGGCAAGACCCGTTGTCGAAATTCCTTCTCGGTCACGTTTGCTCAATTAGCAATTAGTAATTAGCAATTAGTAATTGCATTATGATTTATTTCCGCCTCCGTTTTGTCCGCCTTCGTGGGATTCCTTCTCGATATTGGCAGCAGTTTTCTTTACTTCCGATTTCAACCCACCGAACTTAAACGAAATGTTCAAACCGACATTCCACTGTCGATATCTGCTGTGACTGGAAAATCGCACCGTCTCGTCGGCCTGCGTATATCCGTTGGTTCGGAAAGCGGGTAAAAAATTACCGGCGTTAATGCTGATATTCAAGGCGTCGTCCTTCAGGAACGCACGACTCGCACCTATGCCGTAATAATACCCGTTTCGAGTGCCGTTCCCCTGCAAATCAATCCATGGCGTATAGAACCCGCCGTAGGCGCTTATGCGCACCTTACACGGCAGTCTATAATTGATATTGGTATTGCCGTAAAACTGCCAGCCGCTATTCGCAGCCTTCAGCATCTCGGAATCGGCCTTCAGGTAACCGTAGCTTGTCGATGCATATACCGACCAACGCAAATCGGGAATGATATTCCAGTCGCAATTAAGATCCAGGCTGACCATATGACCCTTGCCGATGTTGGCATACGTGGAATTCAGGATATCGTCCTTCATGAAGATAATATCATTGATAAGGTTGGACACGTAACGATAGTTCAGTCTGGCACCGCCGGTGAACTTACTGCTGTCGTAATTGGAATATGACAGCGACACGTTATGACCCTTCTCGCTCTTCAGATTCGGATCTCCGTAAGAAATCTGACCGGGAGTCAGCACATTGACATACGGGTTAAGTCGCCCCAGCCCCGGACGGGAGATTCGCAACTGATATGCTGCGCGCAGACTGGAACCCGACGTGATATTATAACTGACGGCTGCATTAGGCACCACATCATTAAGATGGGTGGTGAAATCGGGATATTCCCCTATCTTGTACTTCAACCCCATGCGTGTATGTTCGTAACGCACTCCGGCCTTCATGTTCCATTTGCCAAAGGTTCCAGACCATGAACCGTAGACGGCATATATATCCTTGAACTGGCTCATTTTCACACGTAACGATTCGTTCATTACCGCATCTTCGGAATTAGTGCCGAAATAGGGTCTGCTGTCAGCGTTCGATGGATTGAGGTTAAACTTAGCTCCCGCTTCAAGCAGATGGTGTTTGTTGAACCGGTTGGAATAGTCTACCTGGAGAATATGCGTTCCATAGTCATTAATCTCCTTATTACGCGTATAGGGCGATTCTGTTGACTCCCCTTCCAGCGTTTCGTTTATATATTCGTTGTTATCCCTGTTATATCCTAAATCATATTCGTACGACGCTACCAAGGTATGATCTTCGCGGCCGAACGTATGCTGATACGATGCACCAAATCCGAAACCGTTATACAATCCTCGGTTTTTACCGGTACGATTCAGACTCCAAAGTACCGACATATCATTGGTGAACATGGTACGATCCTGCCAGGAATTGTTTCCCCATCTGTTGTTGGAGTAATAACCGGATAACGTGAACAGGTTCAAAGAGTCCGGTTCCCATGACATATTGAAGTTTACTCCGACATAATCCCAACCGCTTTTGACTCGGTTATGCGTTCGCAGCAGATGGTTCGGGCCTCCTGTCAGGTCTTCCGTTTCGCTATCGCTTGTGGACGATCGCGGCCAGATACCACCGTTGTTATAAGACACCGTGGCATCAAGCATCACTTTGTTGGCCTTTAATCTTGAGTTCAAGTAACCACCGGCTTGCCATGCGTTCACCCATCCGGACAACTGCGTCATGAAACCGCTGAGTTTCTGCGTCCGGTCCGTGACAATATTCAGAATCCCCCCTACGCCTTCGGCTTCATATTTAGCACCGGGCTCCGATATGACTTCTATTTTTTTGATTGACGAAGCGGGAATCGATTTTAAAACCGTCTTAAGATCTCCTTTAAGCATCGGATCCTCGCGGTTATTCATCAGTATTTTGAAACTGGACTGACCGTTGACCTTGACATTGTCCTCGGCGTCGACTGTCACGCCGGGCACCTTACGCAGAATCTCAAGAATGTTGGAACTGCCCGATTCGGGATCCTCGGTGACATTATATGTTAGTTTGGCGCCGTCGCTCTCCACCAGTTTCTTTTGCTGTACAATCACAAATTCTTCAAGATCCATATAGCCGGGCTCACCGACAGTGTCGATTGGAGCCGCCGATGAGCCGGGCGATACGCTGTCGGCGACTTCAACAGCCCCCGGCATTGCATTTATAGTATTAAGGTATGAAATCAGGGTAAGTGCCGTTACGGCAATTGTCTTCAAGTTCATTGTGGAATCTTATTAGTACAATTATAAGACGCAACGAGTTCCTGATCTGTGACAGCCTTATTTAAAAAACTTAGCGGGCAAGGCTTACATTGACGGCGATGCCGTAGTTGGAGTTGCTTGTGGGATAGCTGCTGTTGGAAACAAGCGGTGTATTGGTCTGATGGTCGAAGAATGCCGACAGCGTTATTCGCTTGGACAGCTGATAGCTGGCCATAAAGTTGATCGAGAAGGTCTGTGTTCCGGAAGTGGCCTGAGTATAAGCGGTTTCTATCCGGCGTATCAGCGACTGATTATTGCTCCAGGCCAAATCGAGATTCAGCGTAAGGTCATTGGAAACCATACCCTGCTTGCTGCCGATCTTCAGAATCTTGTTGAAATTGGCAATTTTGTATCCGGCTCCGATCGCTATCTGTTTGCTGAGCGATTCCACTACCTGACCGGCCGAGGTGTTGAGGTTCAATGTTCTGGAATCCCGGTACTCGGCGTTGAAAGTAAGCTCGTTATTCATCGTGAATTTCACACCGATCAGAGGAGCGAATTTTTCGGTAATGGCGACCGAGGGAATATTGTAGGGTGAGGACGGGATAGGCATCTGCGACTGCTCGTCGAGAGTGAACCCCATTTCGCCGTTGCCCATGCCGACCCAGTTCATATAGCTGGAATATGAGCCTATCGAATAGGTGCACTGGTAAGCATGAGTGATTGTGAACGACTTGAACCACTTGCGCATATTGCCGAGATTGATAAAACCGTCATAAGTCACCCTCCAGTTGGGTCGCATGGAAGCGAGACCCGGGAAGAGCTTGAGCGATGTCTTGTCCGGTTTCTCGCCGCTATATGCAGCGATAAAGGCAGGAATTAGCACGTCGGGGCTGGTAACGCTGACACCGCCGTCCTTGGGATTGTACTCGGCGCCTGCAAGAGGAGTACCCTCCAGAAAGCCTGTTGATGGATAACGCACGCCGCTGTAGTTGCTCTCGATCCGCCGGGCTACCTGCGGAATATAAGCGAGGAACTTGTCGAAGGCATCGGACTGGTAACCGTTCTCGGCCTTATAATTGCGCATCGCCGTAGCCAGAGCCCAATGCGTGCGGACATACGATCCCGAGTAGGTGGTAGGATTGCCCGCGTACATGAACTGCATCTGCTCCGTGCGGGAGTCGGTATGGTTGGATGTAAGCAGGATCTTAAGACCGCGGACAGGCTCGAGAGTAAGTTCGAAGTTGAATTCCTGGCTCTGATTCCACAATGCCGGCGACACCTGCTCTGAATCCGTGATGAGCCAATTACGGTCCAGAGCCTTGTCGACATAGCTCTTGTCGTAGAAACCGAAGGCAAAGTCGAGTCCGGGTGCCATCGGCCCGTGAGCCGCGTTCTGTCCGAAGATGTCGCCAACGCCGGGACGGAACAAAGGCAAGTTGAGCGAGTGGGAACTCCTCCATCGGAACGACGCCGACCGGACCATCATCAGGAAACGCAACGAATGTTCGGCCAACTCCGTACCGAAGTTCTTACGCTCATCCTTCTTCCGTTCCGTGATCATGACCTTGAGCGACATGCTGCCGGTATCGGTAATGACGATCGTATTGTTGTCCTTGACCTTCCAGTTGACCTTGCGCGGTTTCCCGTCGACCTCGGCGGTAAACCGGATCTTCCGTGTGTTCAGGTTATGGCGTATTTCGGTCACCGTATCGGGATTCAGATTGACAGCACGTTCGAACTTCTTTGTGTTGTCGGCGCGATTACGCGGATTATTGTCCTTGTTACGGTTATTGTTGTTGCGGTTACTGCTTCGGCTGGAATTGTTGAAGCGTTTGTTGATGGCCTGCAGATACTTCGACTTGTTGTAGAGAGTCTCGAAGTTGAATCGTGCGTCGGCATTCCAGGATGTCTGGTTCTGGATAGAGTTGCCGAGATACAGGTCATCGACCGTGGCACCCTTGTCCCAGCGGTAAGTGGAATTATAAGTTACCGACCCTGTAAGATAATCCAGGAACGGCAGCTTGTTGAAAGGCGCACGGTAGGTACCTGTAAACGTCTGGTTATAATTCCAGGGAGTCCCCATATGCTTGATCGAACTCCATACCGTATCGCGCCACTGCTCGTACTCGTTGGGGAACAGACGCTTGTTGACGGCACCTAGAGTCTCCTCGATACGCGCGGTGGTATTGGATGAGAAGCTGAGCTGCAGCGACTTGATCAGATTCCAGTTGATCGAGAACTGGCGGTCCCACGTAAAGTTCTTGCTGACCTGGACAGGAAGCTGGAAATCGACATCTACCTCACTGCGCGTCTGCTGCTCATAGTAGTAACGGTGCATCGAGGTGTAGAACGTAATGTTCTGAGGCAACCAGTTGATTTCCCAATCTTTGAAGAACTTGGCAGTTTTGCTCTTTCCTTTCAGACGTCCGAACGGTTTGAGGGGTTTGAAATAGGGCGTATAGGAATACTGGAATGAGCCGCGCCAATCATCGGTGTTCTCATATTCAGTGGTGGGATCCATGTTTCGTTGCTTGTTGAACGAGAAGTTCAGCTGGAAGTTGGCGGGATCCCAGGGCATGGGATTTTTGCTCTGGACGTTGAACCGGAAATTGGAGATCGAGAAACTCTCCACTGTCTTCCGGGTCACGGCATAGGCTTTGATAGAATCCTTTTCGTGCTTAGTCTGAGCGGCCTCGAGGGCATCCTTCAGCAGGATGTCCTGGTCAAGCGGGTTATATTTGGGTGTAGTCGTTTCTTGAGAACGCGAATAATATATGGGGGCCGATAGCTTGGCCTTTTCCGGAAGCAGTTTGCCGACATCGCCCTGTACGGCCAGATTATATTGATCGTAGGTATCCATACGGCGGGACGTGAGGCCCTGATCGACTGCACCGAAGCCGTCAGTTTCGCGATGGTACGAGAAGTTGACATTGGCGATATCGGACACTGAGAGCGAGGCATTTGCATTGACGGCCCAACCGCCGGATTGATTGAAGTCGGTGACACGCATCTCGTTGACCCAGATCTCGCCGTCCTTGACCGAATTGCTGCGGTTGCGGATACCGATCAGCATGACGCGCACGTCGCTGAGGCTCGGGTTACCGAGCACAGAGATCGTGTTATGGGCATCATCGGGATCCTGCTCGGAGTAGAGCCGGTTATACCCCACTCCTTCCACACTGGCGCTCTTGTCGCGATTCCGATGGACTTTGACAGCCGGCAGACTCTCAAGAGCGATGTTTATCTGGTTCGATGTCGGCCATACGATAGAGCGGTCGCGCGAATTCAAGTTGTTGTAATGACCCGGAGGGGTGAGTTCCAGGGGCACTTCGTACTCGTAATAGTTGTTCTTGACATCTGAACCGAGCCTGAGGAAAACCGAGAGGTCGCCGTTGCGGAGATTGGTCTGATTGTCGATCAGAGCCTCGGCGTGCACCCACATCTGCAGGCGCTTGTAGATACGGAGGTCGATCTGCGAATTCTTATAAACGCCACGGGCGTCGCCGGGCTGCAGACCGGTGACCTTCATGGCCAGGGCCTGCTCATTGAGCTGCGTAGCCTGAGCGGAACCGGCATCCTGATTACGGTCCACGCCGGGAGGCAGCACATAATTGACGGGCTCGCGACCGGCGTTCTCCTCGATGTTGACCACAGTCATCGACAGTTCGCCCTCGGCCGGGGAATCATTGCGCGAATTGAGATTGAATTTATAATCGCGCCACTCGCCCCTGACAAGCTCCAGAGTGGCGAACCGCAGATGGGTTACCTCCTTGAATCCCGTCATGAACATACGTGCGAAACGCACGGTCGAGAAATCGCGGATACCACCCACAACCTTGTCAGGCTGCGACAAGGGCACCTTGAACTGATACCAGGTCACGGTCTGCTTACCTTCAGGAGTATTAACCTCGGCAACCTGTTTGTCGGTGATATAATTGCGGCCTACCTCGAGATCCTCGGGGCGTATTGATACTTTATACTGGAAGTAGCGCTCATATTCGTTCAGCGTATTGTCCTGGTTGATATCCTCGACATCGGGGACAGCGCGGGCCGACTGATACTGCGGATTGGGCGACTGCTCGGGTGCCAGCGAGTTTCCTTCTACACCGTTATAATGTTTGTAACGGTCGAGAATGCCGGTGCGGTTCTGATCATACCAGTCCGAGCGATAGAAATGGTAGTTATCACCCGCGGGGTCGTTCATGGCCGAGAACGGGTCATCCTGCATCCTGGCGATTGTTTCGGCAGGGAGCTTGGCCCGCAGTTTGTCAAGATAATCCTTATAGGACGAGAAGGTATACTCGTCATCATTCGAAAGGCCGTCGAGACCCACATCCTGCAGCAAGCGTGCATCGGGAGTGTTCTCGAAAGCATATGTCAGCGAGTTCTGCCGCGAAACACGACCCCAGTTGGTTTCGGCGATAAACTGATTGTCACCGTCGACAGGAAGACCGTTCTCATAGCTCTTCATACCGTCTTTGAGGATATCCTCGCTGATTTCGCCGAAGTTGAAATAGAGATCGCCTCCCTCTCGGTTATCGTTGTCGGGATCAAGGAACGGATCGAGGAGCCAGAACTGGATATACTCCACATTCGAGTTCTCGAAGTTGGTGTTGTCCATTTTACGCATGATACCACCCCATCGCTTCTCCGGATTAAGCAGCGAACCATCGGTATCGATATTCTCGGCATCCAGGTTGTACGGGCCGCGCTCGCGGGGATAGAAGCTCATGTTCAATGTCTGGATCCAGTTGGCCTCACCATACGACAGGTCGCGGTAAGGAAACAGTTCGGTCATTGTCACCTCGCGCACGTACGGACTCGACATCTGGTGAGGATCGTTCTTGAGATAGCCGGGCAGTGTGCTGGAATTGCGCTGGGTCCATGTGCGGTCGATATAGTACCAGGAAAGCAGAGCGCGGTTCTTGCCGTAATCGACATTATTGCTGAGCGAAGCCTCGGGGAACAGGGCGTCAGCTCCGGGATCGTAAGGAGTCGGCGCCAGGAACCAGGAGTACGGGCTGCGCAGGTCGATGCCAGTCTGTGTAGCCTCGAAATCGTCGATATAGCTGGAGCCTTTGTTTGAACCGCTCTTCTGCTTATGAGGAATGAGCTGTGCAAATTCGGCGTTGATATTGAACTGCGACGGCGCTGTGGATTTGATGGTGGGAATCTTGTTGAGAAGATTCGTCAGCCACATGAACTGCTTATTGTACGACAGGTTGACGCCCCACATCGTGTTGTTGATTATTTCTTCGCCAAGATTCACCTTTTGGGTGATTGACTTTTCGGAGAAATGCATCAGCGTGGCGCCGAGGGTAAAATCCTTATTGAACTTATACTGCGCGTCGAGACCGAGCAGAGTTTTGCGCTGCATCGAGAAAAGCGACTGATTTTCAAGCGTCACGCTGACATTCGTACCGGAATCAATGATGCTCTGGTTTGTGATAGTCACAATACCCATGCTGTAGTCCACGGTATAGTCGGAATTCTCGGTAAGCACGACGCCACCGGCCATAACGACCACCGATCCGCGGGGGACATTCATGGCGTTCAGGCGAATTGTAGCACCACCCGAGGCTTGATATTCGCCCACGAGCGAGAACTTGTTCTTGTCGGCGAACTGACGGGCCACCACGAGAGTCGAATCATACAACTCCTTGTAGACATAATCTTTCGCGATTTCAGGATTCCCGATCTTGCTTTCCAAGTGCGAACCGAACGGTTCGGCCACGGGGAAAATAATCTTTCCGGAGGCGGACTGCACGGTATATCCTTCGACGTAATCAAAGAAACCGTCGGAATTTGATTCCTGATTGGAGTCGATGCGGTCAAGGTTCATGACCTGCAGAAGAGGCTGATTTGCAATGGGCTGCACCGGCAGGAAATTGATGCTCGTACCGGTGGTGTCGCTCAGATATTTGATCTGGAGTTTGAAATTCTTGCTCTGCAGCTGGTAAGCGCCGAGGGAATAGACATTCTTCATCATCAGCTTCCACATAGGGAGCTCGGTGGAGATCGTCGTACTCCGGAGCATCTTGAGGTAAAGCGCGTCGGAAGTGGACGTAACATCGCTCGAGAACTCGCCCACCTGGAACACTTTGCCGTTATAGGTATACTCATAGGCCACGGCGAGTACCTCGTCGCTGTTGAGCGGCGATTTGAGCGAGATGTAACCGAGGTCGGAATTGAGCGTGTATTCGGTGTTGGTGAGCAACCGTGCCGACTCGACTTTCTCGAAGTCACGGCCGCCTGTTATGCCGTAAGCCTGCAGCGGCGCAAGAGCTTGCGTTACGGTATTGATGTTTCTTGCCCCGGGATAATCTCTCTTTATGACTTCCAGCAGATCGTTGCTTGAATTCGCTGGATTGTCGAAACTCTGATTGGGAATCCAGTAGTTGCTTGCCAGACGTGTGTTCTCACCCAGGTCCATGAATCCCACGAAGTTACGGCTCTGCTGATAGTTCGAGTTCTTGTTTGTGATCCAGACCTCGATACGCGTGATCTTGATTCCCGACGAAACGTGAGGAAGTCTGGAGGCAAACTGATCGTAATTGTCGTAGAAGTACTGCGCCAGGAAGAAGTGGCGGTTGGCGTCGTAATTATCGGCCTTGACCTCGAATTTGGTGGTCTGCACGCCACCACTGGTCGAAACAGTCTTTGACTCGGAATTCTGCTGCGACAGCAATCCGGTCAGTGTGAGTTTACCGAACTGGAATTTACCTTTCACACCGAACAGCGACGTACCGCCACGGATCAGACTCGAACCGGTTGTCATACTGACATTACCGACCTCGATATTCTTTATGATCTCATCCTCCTTGCCCTCGTAAGCGAGTTTCAGATTCTTGGAGTCGAAATCAAAAGTCGCATCGGTGTTGTAGGTCATGTTGAACTTCAGCTTGTCGCCTACCGACGCATTGATAGTTGCCTGTATTTTCTGATCAAAATCAAAATATGTCTTTCGACGATTACGCTTGGTCAAGGCCGGATTGTCGGTCTTGTTGCTCTTCACGCCCATCGAGAGCTGTATCGATCCCTGAGTCTGAAGCCTGACTCCACCCGGGCCGAAAACCTTTTCAAGCGGGCCGAGCGAGAAGTTCATATCGAAGATATTGAACGGCTGCTTGTCCTTCTTCTCAAATGATTCGGAGTTGCGCTGATTGAAATACCCGAACATATCCTGACGCATCAGCACATTGGCATACTCTTCGGGAGTCATCATATATGGTGTGATGATCTCGTTGTCGCCGAGCTTGGTACGGAAAACGTACATGCCAGATTCGGGATCATAGACAACCTCGGTCTTGACATTGGAAGGCGTCCTGAGATCGGCGGGATACTCAGGATTGTTATAGTCTTCGAATGTTGTCGGGACCGTAGGCCGCACTGGCGAAAGCATCTGCACGGAATCCTGACCCGATGTCTGAGGCGCGGGAGTTTCCTGAACAGGTGGGGGCGGAGCAAGTTCGCTCTTGTAGTACTGGGGTACTGCAATAACGGTCAGAGGCAGCACCATAAGCAGGACTGCCGTCAGGATAATCGATTTATTCTTATTATTGACGCGAGGTCTGTTCAAAGCATTGTCAACGCCTGCTTTATAGCGGCTTCTGTGCCGATGGCCGGGGTAGCGGAGAATATCTTCTTCATCACCTTCTGGCTCTGCTGCTGAGTGAAGCCGAGCATAACCATCGCAGCCACCGCATCGTCGTAACTTTCACCTGCGGGCGTACTTGTAATAAACGCCTCTTCAGCTACCTTTATTTTATCCTTAAGGTCTACGATGATACGCTGGGCCGTTTTGCCTCCGATTCCTTTGACAGCCTTCAAAGCGGAATCCTGTCCGGAGGCTATCGCGGACTCGAGTTGCGCAGGGGTCATGGACGACAATATCAACCTTGCCGTATTGGGTCCGACTCCGCTCACGCTTGTCAGCAATTCGAACAATTCGCGCGTATGTTGCTCCAGAAATCCGTATAATTCATGCACATCCTCGCGGATCACTTCATAGACATACAGTTTGACCTGATTCTGGCCTTCGATTTTAGGATAATCCAGCACGGTGATGTTAAGCCCATAACCGATGCCGTTGTTGTCGAGCACGGCATATGTTGGCGTGACTTCGGCCGGGCGACCGATAATATATTCAATCATAGTAATATTTTTTGCATTACCGACATGTCGTTCTGTCCGTCGGGAGTAAGCAGCCAGTCTTTCAGCGTACCGCACAGCCGGTATCCGGCACCCTCGAACAGATTACGACTGGCTATATTGGCGGAAGATACCCTTGCGGCAAGCGACCTGAGTTTCAGGACGGTCCTGCCGTAATTTTCAATCAACGCAAGCATTTCAACAGCAAATCCATGCCGCCGGTATTCGGGACTTACGTAAATGCCGATATATGCAGTGTGATTAACGGCCGACATTTCATAGAGATCGATCAAACCCACGGGGGCGCCATCATCGTTTGTCACAGCGAGAAGCCTGATCTGACCGGCACGGTAAGGATCGGCATCATATCCTGCGATGTAAGCCATGATATTCTGCAATGAATAGGGGGCCGAAATTCCGTTGAGCAACCATTGGTCGCTGTCGCATTCCATGCGCCATACAGCCACAGCGTCGTCGGGCTCCAATGCCCTGAGTGTTATATTCTCTCCCTGAAGAAATGACATGCTATGACTTATTGGTCGTTATGAAATGTGTCGGAAAACAGCATCCGGTTCTGAATGCTGCGCCCCAATGTGAGTTCATCGGTGTATTCGAGCTCATTGCCGATGCTCAGACCTCTTGCCAGCATGGTAATCCTGACAGGAAGATCAGCAAGTTTACGGTAAATATAGAAATTCGTGGTATCACCCTCCATGGTGGGACTCAAAGCCAGTATAACCTCGCTGACACCCTGCGATTTCACCCTGTCGACCAATGAAGCGATTTCAATGTCGTTGGGAGAAATGCCGTCCAAAGGTGAGACAAGGCCTCCGAGCACATGATACGTGCCGTGGTGCTCATGGGTGGCTTCAATCGTGATCACATCTTTAACGTTCTCGACCACACATACTGTGCTGCGGTCGCGTCGTGGATCCGAGCAAATCGAGCATCTGCCGTCATCGCAGATATTATGGCATTCGGGACAATAGTTGATATTGTGGCGCATCTCGATGATGGCGTTACCGAGGGCATCGGAAACAGATACGTCCTTACGCAGCAGGTGCAATGCCAGCCGAAGAGCGGTCTTCTCTCCTATTCCGGGCAATTTGGACAGTTCGGAAACCGCGTTGTCAAGTAATTGTGAATTGTAAGTCGTGAACATTCTTTAAGTCGTGAACATTCTTTAATTGAAAGAAGGATTTTCAGGAACGATCAGCCAACTCCTGTAATCGGGGCCGAGTTTTCCCACTTCGCGCCGCCAGTATGAGTCACCGGCACCGGTAAGCAGTTCCGAAGTGTCAGGATGCACGTTCAGGGCCCAGCTGTTCTTCATAATTTCGGAAGTAAGCTGTCCTACCGACCATCCGGAGTAGCCAAGGAAGAACCGGACATTTTTGGCCCCGTCGGGATGCGTGAGCAGATAGTCCATCACCTCTTTCTCAGCGGCACCGATAAAGAGTCCCGGTGCGATTTCCAACGCATTGCTGAAACGGTTGCCAAGTTTATG
>JAQXIE010000062.1 GCA_029007645.1 Bacteroidales bacterium | reverse complement strand
ATTCAGAGCGTCGCCGACTCGCGACAAAATCGGCAGAATGGAATCGGCAAGCGATTCCGGTCCCTGGTCGGTGATATGGTAGGTGGTGTTCCAGATCATTCCTTCGCTCTTGTGATAATCGCTGCGTCCGCAGCCCACCGTGGCAAGCAGTATGAGCAGACAGGGTAACAGTATGGCGATTCTTTTCATATGGTCGATTTTTTGATTGAATTACGCTGCAAAGATAGCAAACGTCGCGGACATGGAGGCACAATGCCTGACCGCAGGACAAAAATAAGTTAAATTTGGGGAAATATTAGGTAGGGAATATTATTTTGGTTAAATTTGGGGAAATAAAAATATAACTTTAATCCACCAATAATAAACGACTATGAAAAATGAGAGCTACGTATTTCTTGCCGAGGGCTTCGAAGAGGTAGAGGCTCTGACAGCGGTCGATGTGATGCGCAGGGCGGGAATGTCGGTGAAGACCGTGTCTATAACGTCATCGTTACAGGTCGCGGGGTCGCACGGCATAACGGTGACATCCGATTTGTTATTTGACAATGTAACGTTCTCGGATGCGGCGTGGCTTATACTGCCCGGCGGACTTCCCGGAGCGACCAATCTATATGAATTTGAGCCTTTGCGCAACCTGTTGGAGACGCAGGCTAAATCAAAGCGAGGCCGTATAGCCGCGATCTGCGCGTCGCCGGGGGTGGTGCTTGGTCAGATGGGTCTCCTTGAGGGCAGGGAAGCCACATGCTATCCCGGTTTCGAACACCTGATGAAGGGCGCGATCTACGATGACACACGCGTAGTGAGCGATGATAAGTATGTGCTCGGGAACGGCCCGTCGAGCGCACTGTTCTGGGCGTTGAAGATTGTGGCCGAATCTCTTGGTCAGGAGAAGATGGAGGAGGTGGCCAATGCAATGCTTCTCTATCCCAAGGATATGGATTCACTGGCGAATTTCTTCGGTTAATTCCCACGATGCGACACATTGGAACAATCAGCTAATTGTGGATAAATACTATACGATAAAAGAAGCCGGCTCATCTCAATATAAGGAGAAGATGAGTCGGTTCCTGTCGTTTGCGCTTCCGGTGAGCGATGCGGCGGAATGTAAATCGCTGATCAAGGAATATCAGAACAAATACCATGACGCGCGACATGTGTGCTGGGCATATATGCTCGGACCGGAGCGTCAGGAATGGCAGCTCAACGACAACGGGGAGCCGTCGGGAACGGCCGGCAAACCGATTCTGGGTCAGATCAACAGCCTTGAACTGACGGATGTACTGGTGATAGTGGTGCGTTATTTCGGAGGGATCAAGCTGGGTACGCCCGGGCTGATCGCCGCGTATCGCGAGGCGGCTCGTTTAGGACTTGAGGCCGCCGGCAAGATCGAGAAGCGGCAGATGCGGTGCCTGCGTGCCAGCGTGCCGTATGCCAAGGCCGACGGCGTGATGAAAATCCTCAAGAGCATGGATGTGCGCATTCTGGATCAGACCTTCGACAACATGTGCGGCCTCCTCGTGGAATATCCGCTCGACCTTGAACCGGAACTCATGGGACGGCTCGAAAGCGCCGACGAATGTCAGGTTGAATCCGTGTAAGAAGCCATGCCTGAAAGGCTCTTTCTGGCTGGATATCTACTCTAAAGACCAAAAAATCAAATAAAAAGTAGGAATTATATGCGCTAATTCAAAAAAAATTCCGATATTTGCAGAGCGAAAACGCAAGGAACGTCCCAAATGCCGGTTAAAATGCTTGTATGTGGGTGTGTTTCTATGTGTTAAGTTGATAGCCGGATCATAAATCCGGTGGAGGCGGGAATGTAGGATTTAAGTGATAAATAATAAAAATACCTATCATTAATAGCAATGACAAAAGCAGATATCGTAACCGAAATTTCCAGGAACACCGGTCTGGAGAAGGCCGCTGTCCTCACGGTGGTTGAAGAGTTCATGAAGACTGTAAAGGAGACTATGGCCGACGGCAACAATGTCTATCTCCGTGGCTTCGGCAGCTTCGTTGTAAAGACCCGCAAGGAGAAGACAGCCCGCAACATCTCGAAGAACACCGCCATCAAGATTCCGGAGCATAAAGTTCCCACGTTCAAGCCCTCGAAAGTATTCCTGGACGACATCGAGAACGGCGCAGTATCCAAGTAATCGGATTGCCATCCCAGACAAGAGAGAAAAAATAAAAACAGAATAATTAAACAAAGAAACAATGCCAAGCGGAAAGAAGAGAAAAGGCCATAAGATGGCGACTCACAAACGCAAGAAGAGACTGAGAAAGAATCGTCATAAGAAGAAGTAAGTCTCACTTCGGAGCTACGGACGGATTGGATCCGTCCTGTGAGTTGCGTCACTCCGGTGTCAAGCCGGAGCAAGCCGCAGAACAAGACAAGCGGGACGAAAGCCCTCGGGGCTGTGTCCCGCTTGATCTTATTTAATCCCGGTAAGTCCGGGTAAAATGGGACGTGAGTCCCGCTATATTTTAGTCATGAAAAGCGAATTAGTAGTAGACGTAAACCGCGAGGAAGTGTCGATAGCGCTTCTCGAGGATTCCCGTCTGGTCTCTTTGCAGAAGGAGAGCCGCAACATTGCATATGCTGTCGGCGACCTCTATCTGGCCAAAGTCAAAAAGATCATGCCGGGTCTGAACGCCGCATTTGTCGATGTGGGTTACGAAAAAGACGCTTTTCTTCATTATCTTGATTTAGGGCCTCAGTTCAATACTTATGCCGCCTTCATTAAGAGCGTGCTCGACGACAAACGGAAGCTGCCCGTGTTGTCAAAGCAGAAAACTGAACCCGACATCCCGAAGCAGGGATCGATTGCCGATGTCGTAAAGGCCGGCGACCAATTGCTCGTCCAGATTGCCAAAGAACCGATTTCCTCCAAAGGTCCCCGCCTGACCACTGAGATTTCATTCACAGGCCGGTTTATGGTTCTTATGCCCTTCGGTGACAAAATTTCCATATCGCAGAAGATCAAAAGCACGGAGGAGAAAATCCGTCTCCGCCAGCTCATCAGCAGTATCAAGCCGAAAGGTTTCAGCGTAATTGTGCGCACCTCGGCCGAAAACAAACGTGTCGCAGAACTTAACAACGAGATGCGAACCCTCTTAAAAAGCTGGGAGGACGCCCTGCTCAAAATGCAGCGCGCCAAGGCTCCTGCTCTCGTTTACCAGGAGGATTCCCGTATTCTCAGCATGATTCGCGACCTGTTCTCTCCTAATTTTGAGAACATCTTCGTCAACGACAAGGAGTCGTTCGAACAGATCCGGAAATATGTCACGCTGATATCGCCTGAAAAGCAGGATATCGTAAAGCTCTACGACAAAGATATTCCCATCTTTGACCATTATGCCATCACCAGGCAGATCAAGAGCAGTTTTGGCAAGACGGTGTCGTTCCGCAGCGGTGCGTACATCATCATCGAGAGCACCGAGGCGCTACATGTGATCGACGTCAACTCGGGCAACCGCAGCAAGGCGAGTCCTGACCAGGAATCGAATGCCCTTGACGTAAACCTTGCCGCTGCCGACGAGATAGCGCGTCAGCTGCGTCTGCGCGATATGGGCGGCATCATTGTGGTCGACTTCATCGACATGGCCAAGCAGGAACACCGGCAGGCCCTTTACGACCACATGAAGGAGGTCATGGCCAACGACCGCGCCCGCCACAACATCCTGCCGTTGTCGAAGTTCGGCCTCATGCAGATCACCCGCCAGCGGGTGCGCCCCGCTCTCGACATCGTGACGGCCGAGACCTGTCCCTCCTGTTTCGGCAAGGGCGAAGTGCAGTCATCGATCCTGTTTACCGACAAACTCGAAGAGAAAATCGAGTATCTCGTCGAGAACCTGAAGGTCAAGAAGTTCGTGATGTATATCCATCCCTATGTCGAGGCTTATATCAAGAAGGGTATCTTCTCCATCTACAGCAAATGGCGCCGCAAGTATGGGCGCGGTGTCAAGGTCGTAGCTGACGAGTCGCTGGCTTACCTGCAGTACAAGGTATTCGATGCCGACAAGAACGAGATAGATCTGAAGGAGGAGAGCGACACCGGTTCGAGTCAGACCAAGAACAAGCAAAAGGTCGCTACGCGCAATGAGGCAAGAGCCGAAGAACCGGAGCCCAAGCAGCCGAAAGCCAAGCAGCCTAAACCCAAACCCAAGCAGGAACAGACTGCCAAGCAGTCTAAACCCAAGCAGGAACAGGCTCCGGCCCCCGAAGCGCAACCTGAAGAGGCCGCTCAGCCCAAAGAGGGTGAGAAACGGCAGCCGCGGAGAAAACCTGCCAAGAATCCCCCGGCGGTAATCGAACCGGAGAAGCCGGCAAAGGGTGGAGCGGCCGATGCAAAATCCGAAACTGCCGGGCCGGATGCACAACAGCCGGAACGTGCAAAGAAACCTCAGCGGCGCCGCGCACCTCGCAAACCTGCCGCAGCTCCTCAACCGGAGGAAACATCGGAGTAATCTCCAATCAAGACAGATAATGAAGAAAAGTACGGGACGCGATTTCGCGTCCCGTTTTTTCGGTATTTATTCCTCGGCTTATTCCGCCGCCGCATGTGTCAAATAGTCGGCTACTATGAAGGTGGAGCCTCCTATGTAGATGATGTCATTATCACCGGCAGCGGCATGTGCCGCCGCGACCGCCTCGGTCACTGTCAGGAAGTCGCGGTGCTTCCATCCCAACGCATCGGCCTTGGCGGCAAGTTTCCTGAAATCCAGAGCGCGGGGCAATTGTGCCTGAGTGATGTAATAATATGCCTCGCCGGGCAGCAAAGGAAGAATACGGTCGATATCCTTGTCGGCCACGAAGCCTATCACCATATGCAGCCCGGCTCCCGGTCTGGCCTCTAAGAGGTCGCGCAACTGGCGGGAGTTGTACCGTAACCCGGCCTCGTTGTGGCCTATGTCGCAGATGGTCAGCGGCGATTCCGACATCACTGTCCATCGGCCCGCAAAGCCGGTATTTGACAGAACGTTCCGGAATCCGCGCGTAACGCTCGCAGGGTCGATCTCCACCCCCAGGGCTGCCAATTCCTGAAGCGCGACACGCGCGGTGTTGATATTTTTTGCCTGATAATCTCCGCGGAGAGGACAGATCTCGCGCAATTCGGAATTGCGGACTTTATCCTGCATCGTATATGCAGCCAGCAAGCGACTGCCGACCCGCTGCGCGGTGTCGACAAATACTTTCTCCACATCGCCTTCGGCTTCGCCGATCACTACGGGAATGCCGGGCTTGATGATGCCAGCTTTCTCACCCGCGATTTTCGGCAACGTATCGCCGAGAAACTGCGCGTGGTCCCATGAAATGTTGGTGATGACGCTCAGCAGCGGGGTGATGATGTTGGTGGAATCCAGGCGTCCACCCATGCCGGTTTCGATTACGGCATAATCCACCTGGCTGTCGGCGAAATATTTAAAGGCCATCATCATGGTGAGCTCGAAAAAGGACGGCTTGTCGGCGTAAGCATCCGCATCCCGGCGCCAATTGTCGATAAACCGGATCACATCCTCGCGCGGTATCATCTTGCCGTTGATACGGATGCGTTCGCGGAAGTCGGCCAGATGCGGCGATGTGTAGAGTCCGACCTTGTAACCTTGTTCCTGCAGCACCGAGGCAATCAGATTCGATACGCTTCCCTTGCCGTTGGTCCCGGCGATATGGATCGATTTCCATCGGCGCTCGGGGTTGCCGAAGTGGGCGGCCAGTGCGATGCTCCGGTCAAGTCCCGGCTTGTAAGCCGCGGCGCCAACACGCGAAAACATGGGAAGCTGGCTGAACAGCCAGTCAAGCGATTCCTGATATTTCTCCATTTCAGTAATACAGTATAAATCCCGTCATACCGGCCAGAATAATGATCATGATGGGATGGATTTTGATTTTCTTTCCTTTGTATGGAATCGGGAACCATGCCAGGCAGAACGCAGCGACGCATATTGCAATGCTTGCGCACAACTGCCAGGTCACCCCGTTGGGGTTGAAATTGGCTGCGTTCATAAGCATGATTGCCGCCGAAGCGATAAGTCCGACCACCACAGGGCGCAATCCTGAGAAGATCGCTTTGATCGCTCCGCTTTCCTGATGCTTCCTGATGAAATGCGAGGCATACAGTACCATAATGAACGAGGGCACCGTCACGGCAAGCGTGCACAATACCGAGCCCAGCACTCCCCACAGGAAACCGCTGTAGGCAGCGTCGACCGACCCCGGCGCGACATATCCGATATATGTCGCTGAATTGATACCGATAGGACCCGGAGTCATCTGCGAAATTGCGACGATGTCAGTGAACATCTGTTCGGAGATCCATCCCGGTTCGACAACCGATTTCTCGACCAGCGACAGCATGGCATAGCCGCCGCCGAATCCGAAGACGCCTATCTTGATATATGCCCAGATCAGTTTCAGATATATATTCATGGCTACTCCTCCTTCTTCTTAAGACGTTTGCGATTTGGCCACCACCACAGGAAGAAACCGCACAGGGCGCCGAGAATTATATACAGGATAGGCGAGGAGAGCGTGCCCATGTCCAGGGATATCATCAAAGCCACGACCAGTGGAATCCACACGGTGCGCAATTTCAGTTTCGCGGCCTTGGCCGACGACAGCACCGGAGCGATGATCAGAGCGACGACGGCAGGACGTATGCCCATGAATATTGCCGAGATGACGCGGTTGTTCTTGATCGTCTCCGGAGTCAGGAAGATGGCGAACGCCAGAATAATCAGAAATGAGGGGAGAATCGTGCCCAACGCCGCAACGAGCGAGCCGCGGCCTCCGCCGATCTTGTCGCCGACGGCCGTCGCGATGTTGACTGCCAGAATGCCCGGCAGCGACTGCGAGATGGCCAGCAGATCCAGAAACTCATCGCGCTCGATCCAATGATGCTTGTCGACTATCTCGCGCTCTATGATCGAGATCATGGCCCAGCCTCCGCCGAACGTGAACGCCCCGATCTTGAAAAACGTAAAAAATAATGATCTATACATAGCAATTGCCGGATGTCACTTGCGTAACACCCGGCAAAATTACAAAATTTATTTTGTTTCCATCTTGCGCCATACATAGGCTATGTAGGCCAATACAAACGGGATGCAGATCGACACATAGCTCATGGTCTTGAGCGTGAACAGCGACGACGAGGCATTACGGATGGTCAGCGAACTGTACGGATGGCTGATCGAAGGGAGGAAAGCCACGTCTCCGTATCCGGCTACCCAGAACAGGGCGGCGACCGCCAGGAATGTTCCGATGCCGGTGAACCATACGGCAGACTGATAGCCGTTGGTGAAACAACCCTTGTACAGGCCGAAGAGCACGATAACGACACCGATCAGCAGTGTGACGCCTATCCACCAATGGTCGCCTACAAAGTTGTGGAAATAACGGTAGGGAGTCTCCGTGACCGAAGTTGTCATTCCGTCGGTCGAAGTGACGGTGTAGCCTGTGGCAGTGCAGAGCAGCACCAGGAACAGGACGAAGAACACCACGAAAATGCCTCCGTTGACGAGCGTTTTCTTTTTCAACCTGTTTACCAGCTCCGACGAGCCGGTCAGCTTGTTGAGCAGGTAGAGGCATGCCTGCGTGCGTGCCAGGAAGAACACGGCCACGCCGAGCACCAGATTGCGTGCGTTGAATATCGCCTCGAATCCATGTGTCGGACACCACTGCGAGATCACAGGCGACGCCGTGTCGAGCAACTGGTTGCGGTTCACCTCGAAATGACCGCCGAAGAAGAACATCGATACGGCCACACCGAGCAGCACGCAGCCGAACAATCCGTTGAAGAAGAGGAAGGCGTCGTAGGTGCGCGTGCCGTAGATGTTGCCGCTCTTGCTGCGGTATTCATAGCTGACGGCCTGCAGCACGAAGCTGAACAGAATCAGGATCCAGAGCCAGTAGGCTCCTCCGAAACTCGTGGAATAGAATAGCGGGAAGCTGGCGAACATGGCGCCACCGAATACTACCAATGTGGTGAATGTCAGCTCCCACTTACTGCCCATGGTGCTGATCAGAAGGTTGCGCTGGTCTTCTTTGCGGCCCAGAGAGTAAATCATGGACTGACCTCCCTGCACAAAGAGCATGAACACCAGGATGCCTCCCAGAACCGATATCAGCAACCACCAGTAATTCTGAAAATATTCTAAAGTCATAATATTCAATTTTTTTAAGGAATGATGCCTTATTTGGAACCGGCTGCGAGGATGTCGGTTTTGGACTTTTTCTCGACAAACCGCACCATGATGCTGACCTCGGCTACGAGCAGCAGCGCGAATACGACCGCGAAGATCCAGAAGGTGATGATCACGGAGTCGAGCTGGTTGGCCGAGATTCCGGCCACAGTGGGGAGCAGATCCTGGACGGTCCAGGGCTGACGGCCTACCTCGGCCACGGCCCAGCCGGCCTGCGAGCACAACCACATCAGCGGTACGGAAAGCATGGCGACCCAGTAGAACCATTTGGATTTGTCGATCCAGTTTTTGCGGTATACGAGCAGCAGAGCCACGATGAAGAAGAGGATGAAGTAGGAACCGCAGAACACCATGACGCGGAACATCGTGAAAGTCAGGCCGACGGGCGGAATGGCCTCATCGACTGAATTGAAGTAGGCATATCCGAAGTAGGGGTAATCGGCGCGCAGCGCTGCGAGCGCGGTCTCGGCCGTAGCCTTGTCGCCTGCAGCATATGCCTTGCGGTATTGCTCGAGCGCCTTGTGGGCCTGCTGGCCGCGAACTATACGCTCCTGATATGAAACGGTGTTGATTGTGTCGCCCTGAGCATTGACCGACACACCGTTGATGATGTCGGTGATGCCCGGCACGAATCCGTCCCACGTATGTGTGGCAAGTATCGAAAGTCCGTGCGGTAGCGAGATTTCCGACAGATATTCCGGCTCGTCGTTGTTCCACTGCTTATCGGGATTGACTATGCCCCAGACGGCGAGTCCCTGGCCGCTGCTGCCGTGGTACAGACCCTCCATGGCTGCAAGTTTCATGGGCTGCACCTTGGCCACCTGTACGGCCGAACCGTCACCGGTCCACATCGTGAGCAGTAGTCCGGCAAGTCCAACCCAGCTGCCGACCTTGATCGACGATACGGCAAAGTCGCGGTTGCGCTTGCGCAGCAACAGGAAACAGCTGACACCGACTACGAACACGCCTGCCAGTGCCCAGCCGCTGAACACGGCATGCAGGAATTTATTGATTGCTACCGGCGAGAAGAGCGCTTTGAAGTCAACCATGACATTACGCATCTGGACAGGGTCGAACTCCATGCCGGCAGGATACTGCATCCAGGCATTGGCCACCAGAATCCACAGGGCGGAAACCGAAGCGCCGATGGCGGTGAGCCATGTGGCAACAAGATGGAATTTCGGACTGACCTTGCCCCAGCCGAATATCATCACGGCTCCGAAGGTAGCCTCAAGGAAGAAGGCCACAATGCCTTCAATGGCCAGTGGCGCTCCGAAGATGTCGCCTACAAACCAGGAGTAATTGCTCCAGTTCGTGCCGAATTCAAATTCCAGAATAATACCCGTGGCGGCTCCGATGGCGAAGTTGATGGCAAAAAGATACATCCAGAATTTGGTGATCTTCAGCCATTTCTCATCGCGATTCTTGACGTAGATGCTCTCCATGATTGCCATAATCACCGAGAGACCCAAAGTGAGCGGAACGAAAAGCCAGTGGTAGATCGCGGTCAGTGCGAATTGCATGCGCGACCAGTCGACAATTGTGCTTAAGTTTTCCATATATTATCGGTCAGGTTAGTTATTATTCAAACGGACTTATACTATGATTAACATTTTTTAGAGAAATTTGTTATAAATATTACTGCTGTTTATCGGTTATATTTATGAAAAACTTATTGCCGTTGCAAAAAAAACGATAGAAATGGAATTCAATGAACTTGCCGCAAAGCGGTATTCATGCAAGAAATATTCCTCACGCGGAATTGAGGAAGACGTGATGGAGAAGATTCTTGAGGCGGGACGCCTGGCGCCTACTGCCAAGAATTTGCAGGAACAGCATGTGTATGTGCTGCGCAGCGCGGAGGCGCTTGCCAAAGTCGACGAAACGACGCCCTGCCGATATGGTGCGCCAGTGGTACTGGCTGTGGCTTACGACAAGGACAATGTCTACACCTATCCCGACGGCAAGCGCAAGAGCGGTGTCGAGGACGCCGCTATCGTCGCCACGCACCTGATGCTCGGCGCGGCCGATGCGGGTGTGGATTCCTGCTGGGTCAACTGCTTCCATCCCGACAAGCTGCATCAACTGCTCGGACTCCCTGACAATGAGGAGCTACTGATGCTTCTCGACCTTGGCTATGCTGCCGAAGGTGCCGGACCCCTCCCGAATCATGAGAGCCGCAAGCCGCTGTCGGAAACGGTCACTTATATGTGAAAAATCGCTTTCCCGATTTTCGCAAAATCATATATTGGTTTGGAATGATAGCAAATATTCGTTAATTTTGTGAAAATTTATGCCCCGCCGGAAACGCATATTGTGACGGGGTATTGACGCAAAGAATAATATTATGGCACTTTGGTTTGAATGCAAGGTAAGATACGATAAGATGGCCGAGAACGGCATGGTGAAGAAAGTCAACGAGCCCTATCTGGTTGACGCGCTGACATTCACCGAGGCCGAAGCCCGGATAATCGAGGAGATGAAGCCTTTCATATCGGGTGAATATTCGATTTCGTCCGAGAAGAAGACCAAGATTTCCGAAGTGTTCTTCAAGGAAGGAGGCGACCGCTGGTATCTGGTGAAGGTGAATTTCATCACCCTTGACGAGAAGAGCGGCGTCGAGAAGAAATCCACGAGCCAGATTCTGGTACAGGCATTTGATTTTGACAATGCCGTGGCCAATTTCAAAGAGGGCATGGAGGGCACAATGGCCGATTACGAGATCGGGTCGGTTACGGAGACCATGATAATGGATGTGTTCACAGCCAATCTGGGCGGCAAGGAATGAGTTCGGTAGCGGAGAATATTACCCGGGTTCTGGGCGAACTTCCGACGGGCGTTCGGCTTGTGGCCGTGTCGAAGTTTCATCCTGTTGAGAAGCTTCGAGAGGCCTACGCAGCGGGCCAGCGCCGGTTTGGCGAGAGCCGCGTTCAGGAACTGCTTGCCAAGGAGCCTCAGATGCCCCGGGATGTGGAATGGCATTTTATCGGGCATCTGCAGACCAACAAGGTGCGTCAGCTCATCGGCAAGACATCGCTGATCGAAAGCGTGGACAGCGAGCGCCTGCTCGACCTGATCGACAAGGAATCCGAACGTGTCGGCGTGGTGACCCGGGTGCTGATGCAGGTGCATGTGGCTATGGAGGAAACCAAGAGCGGTTTTCTACCCGACGAACTGCTGGAATATTTCCGCGACCGCAGATTTGAGAATCTTAAGGCAACGCATATATGCGGAGTGATGGGGATGGCTTCGAATACCGACGACATGCAGCGTGTGAAGCGGGATTTCGCGGCCATCGCCGATATATATGGTAAAATCAGGGAGATGACGCCCGATCTGCGCGGTTTCGACACGCTGTCGATGGGTATGAGCCATGATTGGCGGCTCGCCGTGGCCGAAGGCTCAAACCTGGTGCGCATCGGGACTTCCATCTTTGGTGAACGCGAATACTGATCCATAACTCAAACGAATGAAAAACTTTAACTTAAACTTCAATACCAACAATTATGAGTAACAAAACAATGACGGCAGCACCGAAGAAGACAGGGAGCCTCGTGGCCATCATCACGATGTTCTTCTTGTTCGGAATGATATCGTTTGTAACAAACCTTGCAGCACCGATCGGAACCATCTGGAAAGGCCACTACGAGTGGGCCGGTATGATCGGTAACTTCATGAACTTCCTGGCTTATCTGTTCATGGGAATTCCCGCGGGCAACATGCTCGTCAAGATCGGCTACAAGAAGACGGCGCTGATAGCGCTGGCCGTCGGTGCGGTGGGTATCGCCGTGCAGTATCTGTCGGGTATCGTGGGCGGCGATGTCGCTACGTTCTCGGTAAACGGAGAGCCCGTGATGCTCAACTATCTTATCTATCTGCTTGGCGCATTCATCTGCGGTTTCTGCGTATGTATGCTCAACACGGTAGTTAACCCGATGCTGAACCTCCTGGGCGGCGGTGGCCGCAAGGGTAACCAGCTTCTGCAGGCCGGCGGTTCGCTCAACTCGCTGACCGGTACGCTTACCCCGCTGTTCGTGGGTATGCTCGTGGGTACGGTTACGGCCAGCACTACCATGGCAAGTGTGTCCGTACTGCTCTACATCGCCTTCGCAGTGTTCGTAGCATCCTTCCTGATCATCTCGTTCGTAAATATTCCCGAGCCTCAGCAGAATACGGGTGCGAAGAAGAAATTCTCGCATAGCCCCTGGAGCTTCCGTCACACTGTGCTGGGCGTAATCGGTATCTTCTTCTATGTAGGTATCGAGGTCGGTATCCCCGGCGTGCTGATTTTCTATCTGTCGTCGCCCGAGCTTAACCTTCCCAACGGCGTGGCTCTGGCCGGTGGTGTGGCTGCCGTATACTGGCTGCTGATGCTCGTTGGCCGTCTGTCATCTTCGGCTATTTCCGGTTTCGTATCGAGCCGCGTACAGCTGATGGTCACCAGCGCTACGGCTATCGTTCTGGTGCTTCTGGCTATCTTTATCAGCTCCGATGTCCGCATTTCGATGCCCAGCTACTCTGTAGAGGACGGCTTCTCCATGGTGCAGATGCCTATCAAGGCTCTGTTCCTGGTGCTCTGCGGTCTCTGCACTTCGGTGATGTGGGGCAGCATCTTCAATCTGGCAGTCGAAGGTCTTGGCAAATACACGGCTCAGGCTTCCGGTATCTTCATGATGATGGTTGTCGGCGGTGGCGTAATGCCCTGGATCCAGGAAACTATCGGCCGCAGCATAGGCTGGATGGCTTCCTACTGGCTCGTTGTGGCTATGCTGGCCTACCTGTTCTACTATGCAGTGATCGGATCGAAGAATGTAAATAAGAATATACCTGTGACTGACTAAGAGGAAGTGCCCGAAGCACTCTGATTAGAAGATCACCGATAACACAATAACGCATGCGTCCCTTGCGGGACACATGCGTACCAAATTAATAATAAGGAATATGGATAAGGAAGTAATGCTGTCGGCAGGCAATAACCTGAGGGTGCTGATAACTGAGATGGTAGAGAAATCGAAGTCGGGACACCCCGGCGGTGCGCTTGGCGCAGCCGATTTCATCAATGTGCTGTATTCATCGTTTTTGGTCTATGATCCCGATGATGCGCACTGGTTCGCCCGCGACAGGTTCTTCCTGGATCCGGGCCATATGTCGCCGATGCTCTACAGCGTGTTGACCATGACCGGCAAATACTCGATGGAGGATCTGCAGTCGTTCCGCCAGTGGGGCAGCAAGACCCCGGGTCACCCCGAGGTCGATGTGGCTCACGGTGTGGAAAACACCTCCGGTCCGCTGGGACAAGGTCATGTCATGGCCGTTGGCGCGGCGATTGCCGAGCGTTTTCTGGCCGCCCGTTTCGGCAAGGCTGTAGAGCACAAGACTTACGCCTTTATCTCGGACGGCGGCATTCAGGAAGAAGTTTCGCAGGGTGCCGGCCGTATCGCCGGAACACTCGGGCTGCACAACCTGATCATGTTCTATGACGCCAACGAGGTTCAGCTCAGCACCAAGGTTGACGTTGTCGATACCGAGGATGTTGCCGCCAAATACAGGGCATGGCATTGGAATGTAATGGATGTGGACGGCAATGATCCTGTGGCTATCGCCGCCGCTCTGACGGAAGCCATCGAGGAGAAGGAACGTCCTACGTTGATCATCGGCCATACCACAATGGCTAAGGGCGTTCTGAAAGCCGACGGCGAGTCGCTCGAAGGCGCTGTAAGCACGCATGGTCAGCCTCTGTCGAATGCAGGTGCCGACATCGCCGCTACGATCCGCAACTATGGCGGTGATCCCGAGAATCCATGGGTAATCCGCGAGGAGGTCCGCGAACTGTATGCCAAGCGTGCCGAGCAGTTGCGCGAGATCGTGGCCAAGCGTCGCAAGGAGTATGACGAATGGGCCAAGGCCAATCCCGAGCTCGCCGAGACTCTTCGCAGCTACAAGGCTCTCGAATTGCCGAAACTCGACTGGGATGCTATTCCAATCAAGCCGGGCATGCCCACGCGCGGTGCGTCGTCGAATGTATTGAGCTATCTGGGCGAGCATATAGGCAACATGATCGTATCGAGCGCCGACCTTGCCAACAGCGACAAGACCGACGGCTTCCTGAAGAAGACTCACGAGTTTGCCAAGGGCGATTTCAGTGGTGCGTTCCTGCATAGCGGCGTGGCTGAGCTGACCATGGCTTGTATCATGAACGGTATCGCGCTGCATGGCGGTATCTTCTGCGCTTGCGGCACATTCTTCGTGTTCAGCGACTATATGAAACCTGCCATCCGTATGTCGGCGCTGATGCAGCTGCCGGTCAAGTTCATCTATTCGCACGACTCGTTCCGCGTCGGCGAGGATGGTCCGACCCACGAACCGATCGAGCAGGAAGCCCAGATGCGGCTTATGGAGATGATGCGCAACTTCGACGGCAAACGTTCGCTGCTTGTGCTGCGCCCCTGTGACTCGGCCGAGACTATCGCCGCCTATCAGGTTGCCATGGAGGAGAAACACCGTCCTTCGGTACTGATATTCTCACGCCAGAATCTTGAGGATCTTCCCGGCGAGAACCGCCGTGAGCAGGCAAAGCAGGCAACCAAGGGCGGATATGTAGTGAAGGGTACCGACGGTCAGCCCGACGTGACGCTCGTAGCCAACGGCAGCGATGTGATACTCCTGGTGCATGCCGCCGACGAGCTGGCTAAAGAGGGCATAAAAGCCCGGGTGGTTTCCGTACCTTCCATCGGTCTCTTCCTGGATCAGCCGGAGGATTATCGCAAGGCTGTGATCCCTGAGGGTGTGCCTCAGTTCGGTCTGACAAGCGGACTCCCCATCACCTTATGGCCTGTGCTGCATGGCAAATTCGAGGTTGCCGGCATGGAGCGCTTCGGCGCCTCGGCTCCCGCAAAAGTCCTTGAGGATAAATTCGGCTACACGGTTCCCGCCGTCGTCGCCAAGATCAAAGCTTTCCTCGGCAAGTAACCAGAAATTCAACTGAATAATATAGGGGGTGTGTCACAATAGACACAACCCCTTGTCTGTTTCGTATTATACGAATCACTCCAGATCCCGAATCATATACTTTATAATGGGCAATTCCACGGAGGAAAAATCCGACTTGTCGTAGACATTCATCAGATAAACGCGACCTTCGGATTCGGCGGCCACGATTGTGTAGGTTATAATTCTGGCACCTCCGGATTTGCCACGACCTTTGGATGTGACAGCAATGCGAATCTTGCGGATCCCCGGACTAAGTTCAGTCCCTTGAAAAGGATTCTCCATAAGGGAAAGGACAAGTGCCTTCAGATCATTTTTGAAAGATCTGTGCCGCTTTTGAAGGGCCTTGGATTGACTCTCGAATTCGGGAGTGGTTAAATTTTACACCCCAACGCCTGACACAGCTTATCGGTGCGAACACTACTGTTATCGTAGCAGGGCGACGCACCGGCAAAACGGACAGCATAGCTGCTCCGTTTGTTCTGCGCAATATGCAGCGTATGCCCGGCTCGACAGGCGGCATCGTCGTGCCGACCTTCAAGCACGGATTGACTAACACAATCCCCGGCTTGCTCGCCGCATGGAAACGATGGGGCTATATCGAGGGTCTGCAGTATGTCGTGGGCCGTAAGCCCCCGAAGTCGTTCCGTCAGCCCATCATCGACCCGAAAGATTATGAACACGTCATATCTTTCTACAACGGTTCGGTCGCAGTGATTATATCACAGGACCGGCCCGGCAGCTCCAACTCGCTCACGCTCTCATGGCTGCTTGTCGATGAAGCGAAGTTTATTGACTACGCCAAGCTCAAAGACGAAACGCTACCTGCCAACGGTGGCATCAAGTCGCACTTTGGCAAGCACTCCTTCAATCACTCAATTATGATATTGAGCGATATGCCGCAGACGCAGAAAGGCTCGTGGTTCTTACACTACCGCGACAAGATGGACGTGGAGCTTATTAAGACTATCGAGGCCACGGTCTATGAGATATGGCGCACCAAAGAACGCATACGCGCCCTGAACGCCAAAGGCGAAACTGTACCGCCTTATCTCAAAGGCTATCTCCGTCGCCTTGACCGCGACCTCAATAAGATGCGCTCCGTCGCGGTGTACTACCGTGAGTATTCCTCTATCGAGAACTTGCAGCTTCTCGGCGAGAACTACATTAAGCAGATGAAACGCGACCTTACACCTTTGACCTTCCAAACCTCTATCCTTTGTCAGAGGATCGGAATTGCAAAGGACGGTTTTTATTCCTCGATGCGCGAGGGGCACAAGTACGATGCCAACGATAATCAGTACCTCGATACTCTCGGCTATGATTATGACTTCTCGACGCTCGACGCTCGCGCCGACAAGGACGTTGACCCCGATGCGCCCATCTGCATCGGCATGGACTACAACGCCAACATAAACTGGATTGTCGCCGGTCAGCCGCGCGACCGCCGCCTCAATGTAATCAAATCCTTCTACGTCAAGTTCGAGCGTAAGATACCGGCTCTCGTCGAGGACTTCTGCCGCTACTACGCTTCGCATCAGAATAAAACAGTGGTTTTCTACTACGATGCAACGGCGCTCGGCTCGAACTATGCCGTAAACGAACAGGACTTCCACTGGACTGTTCAGCACGAGTTTGAACGGCACGGTTGGCGCGTCGAATCGGTTTACCTCGGTAATCCCATGCGCCACGACGAGAAATATCTTCTCATCAACCAGGCGTTTGCCGGAAAGCAACGCCTCATGCCGTTCTTCAACCGCTCGAACAACGAAGACCTTATCCTCGCCATCCAGTCAGCCGGTGTCAGCAATGGCCGCAACGGCTTCCGCAAGGATAAGTCCGGCGAAAAGCTCGCCGAGTCAGAGGAAGACCTGCTCGAACACCGCACCGACGGCTCCGATGCTTTCGACACTCTTTACATAGGCTGCGAGAAATTCCCGTACCACGATTCTTTCTCTATTAACGTCAGCGGCGTTGTATAATCCCGGCGC
>JAQXIE010000061.1 GCA_029007645.1 Bacteroidales bacterium | reverse complement strand
TTGACGCTTACGGACATATATTTGCCGACATTGCCCAAATTCATGTTATTGGTTCGCCTACAGAAATCCCGGCCATCAAATCATCTGATAAACTGAATATGATGGCTAAAAATTCCATACTCTGGGGTGGCGTCGAATATGGTTTAATGGATACTGTAGTTGACGTAATATCGGAAACGAGAGGCATTATGCGTGGCGATATGCTTGGGAAGTTGCCTAATTCATTGAAAGAAGTAAATGACATTGCACTGCTGTTGAGTTCCAAAGGTAATCATCCCAAGGTTATATCCGGAACATCAGCAACCGAAAAATCGTTTATTTCTCGCTCCGGTAAGAAGGACTATATACTCCATGTCTCGACTCATGGATTTTTTCATGATTCCGGAACATTCACCAATCCTATGCAAAATGCAGGATTGCTCTTTGCAAATTCTCAAAAATATTGGATGTCAGAAAGTCTTCCATCTTCTATCAATGACGCCGATGGCATTCTCCGTGCTGATGAAATATCAAAATTAGATCTGAGCGGATGTCGTCTCGTAGTGCTTTCCGCATGTCAGACAGGCCTTGGAGAATATAACTCTGAAGGAGTGTATGGTTTGCAGCGAGCCTTTAAGTTAGCTGGAGCGCAGAGCGTATTGATGAGTCTATGGAGTGTGGATGACAAAGCCACAGCAGAACTGATGACTGAATTCTACCGTGGCCTAATCGCCGGTCGTGAGCCGGATGACGCTCTTGTCGTTGCTCAACGAGCTCTCCGAGAAAAGGGATATAGCCCCGATAAATGGGCAGCGTTCGTCCTACTGAATTAGCGTCGGTTCATCATTCGGAGCATTGAATTAAACGCAAGACCGGTCTGCTGTGATATGGCTACCTGACGGCGACCACCGAAACGGACAAGCTGGAAGTTATGCCACCAACTACCGCCCTTATGGTCTTTCGCGCAACTACTCCACGGGAGCGGCTTTTTGCAAAACTCAATGTTGGCATCCAAGAAAGGATATAATGTACTTGCCATCGCAACACGTCGCTTAATACCCTCGAACATCGTCAAGGCACTCTTGTATTGCTGAGCCTGCATCAATGCGCTGCCATACTCAATGGCAGTCATTGGATCGCCAGAATCCTCATCATATAAGTGACGTGTAAACTCACACATCATCCGATCCATCTTCCATTTCTTCCGAAACTTGACATAGCTAAACAGCCACATCACCGCAAGTATTATGACTATATATTTCATATTCCTAATGTAAACATCGATTACATCAAAAAAGGTAATTCTCCTTTCTTTATGGCGTATAACATCTTATATGTGCTTGATTGGCCAAGAGTGATCCCCACCAAGAAGAGAGCCGGTTTGAGAATGTCCTCATCATAGTGAGTCCTTACGCTGGCTACAAATTCATTTAAAGGTGTATTGCCGATATAAGTGCCATCTTCGGATGCCGTACTCAACTTATCGAGCAATATGAAGTACATTGGGGCAATCTTCCAGAACCCTTTATATCCCTTGTCTGCAGCTTTAGTAAAATTTGAAGACTGGGCAAGACATTCTGTCAGCTGGCTATAAGTTGGCTTAGAGATCTCCAGGATTAATCGCCCTGTAGTGGTGCATTTCTGGTCTTTCATCTCATCCCTGCCTTTGGTGAAGTTATGAACGACAGACATGGTGTCAAGGAATGCTCCAGCAGTCCCATTAGGATATGTTTGACTTCTTACATAAGTAAGAAGGAATTCCCAGATTGTCTTGGGACTCGTTTTCCCTTCCTCATCCAAAATAAGATTTACCCATGTGCCGATTATCTTCTTTGTCACTTTCTTTATTGATGTCTGCAAGTCATCATATCCGAAAATAACCCCAATGTTTTCTACGCCTTTAATTGCGTTATTGATTGCTGATTTCTGCAAGTACAACAGATATGCCTGCTGGAAGATAGGGCGTTCGAGTTTTACTTGGGGGGATAATGACAATCCCATACGCTCCGCATCTTCATCGAGAGGGATGATAGAAATAAGATCGCTATACTTCAGGCCCTTGCTCAAAGATTTATTCTCAGTCCGAAAGTAAAGCATGAAGTAATTGATGCTATACTCAATAACTGGTGTCTTCTCGAAAATTTTCAAGACATCCTTCGGTTTCTTGGCTAATGCAGCCAAGGAACCGGTAAATTGTATTGTGGACTGAGGGAATAAGCATCCATTCTTGAAAAGCTCAATCACCTCGTCGCGTCTGACTAATGCGATATGATTATATTGTACCATAGTTGTTTACCAATCTTCATCCTCGTCTGAGGCATTATTGTTACCAAATATAGTGGGACCTTTTGCCATGTCTGGATAATCAACAAACTGGCAGGCCTCTTTATTATTGTAGAATTTTCTCACAAACCGATTCATAGTTGTGGTATACGAGATGATGAGATCTTTGCGGCTACGCGACATCGCAACCATGAACAAACGAGCATCTTCATTATATGACTCATTGCAGAATGGCATGAAGACCTTATCGAAATCGAGCCCTTTTGAACTATGATATGTAGATAGAATAATCTTGTCGCTGTCTGTTACCAGAGAACCAAAACCGTTGGTGATGGATTGCATTTTAATATTATTCTTTGCAAGATACTCATTAAGTAAGCCATAGTTTGGTTTACCATATTGACGGTTTCTGGAAAAGTCGAAAGATTCAACTCCGCATGCTTCCAGATATAAATTTACAAATGATTCTATCTTATTATGGTTAGGCAAGAGGATGGCAACACTTTCGCCAAAATTCAGAGCGTTTTTAGCATCATTCATAATCCGTTTCACCTCATCTTTCTGATCTGCACAATGCCAGACATAAGCTGGCTTATGTTTTTTCAGCATAGAGGATTTCTCGGCGAGGATGTGCATCTGAGGGAAAAAACTATTTATTCCTCGAATGATATATTTGTTGAGCCTATGCAGGATGGTTAATTCCGTGGTACTTGGTGTAAGTATCCTTTTCATTTCTTCAGGACCAACGGTGGGCTCTTCGTTCCCTGGCAATTTCTCATAAATTGATTGATTGGGATCGCCGCCGACAATAACCCGTGTGGCTCTTTGCTTCATCAGATGCAGAAGTGGAGCTGATGTGTCCTGAACTTCATCACAGATTATAAAATCATAATGGTCGTTGTAATTTCGTCTGAAATCATTATAAGTGACCACAGGAACATTATTTAGATGCAATTCCTCGAGGGCCGCTTCGATCATCTTAATAAGAGCATGGGTAAACTCTACAAAAAGAATCTTCGCGTCAGGTTTTTTATCTCGAATCGTCTTTACTGCATAAAGTAAACACACACTTTTTCCTGAGCCTGGGAATCCGGAAACATACACATTCCCGGATTCAGACCAAACTTTGCTTCGAAAGTCAGTCTGCTCTTTTACCAAATCGTTTTCTCCTGGCAACCACTTCATAATTTATATCTTATCATGTGAACCGAATAGAGTATTCTCCAAAGAATAGCCTTTAGACAGGGTGCTATTACGTAATTCCTGCGTAAGTTGATTATATGTTTCTGTTTCTTTCAGTTCATTAGCCACGGACTTGAACCATCCTTTCTCACAATCATCCAGATCATTAGATTTCCAACGTCGCGTAAAAATATTGAACGCTCGCCTGAAATCCTCATTTGACTTTTCTTCATTTTTATCTATTGCTTCGATACGGCCGAGTACGACTAATGCAATAGCATAATCACCGCGTAGATTGACCGCTTTCTCCACATATTCTCTTGCTTCCTTAGTCTTGCCAATTATGTATAGGTCATGTCCTAAATTGTTTAGGACAACAGCATTGTTGGGATCTCTTTTTACAGCCTCCCGAAAATTGGCAATTGCTCGATTGTAAACCCCGCTATTATGAAACAGTACACCTATACGATTGTAAAGTGATGCATCCGGGTAGTACTGAATTCGTTCTTCCAATATCTCTCCAGCCAAAAAATACTGATTATTATCCTCATAGGCGCGGCAAAGCGCATCAAGGGATTTTGAAGTAGGTCGGTGATTGTTATTTTCTGCTGAGATATATGCTGCTCGTTGGGCTTTAAGTACTTTTGCCTCTCCATCCGTCATGGCTGCATTGTCAAGAGGATTCTCGCATTTCGCTTCCCACTCTTCTCCCATTGCCTTGGCTTTAACAACCAGGATTTTGTCTGCGTCCATTTCGAAATGCAGAGAAACCGGTGTATTCTCCGGAAAAATCTCGTTATTCTGGCGAGTTAGATGGAGATTATATAGCAGCTTCTTATCATTACCAACGCAAACTGGAATTTCTATTTCTTTATATTTCTTACCTCCAGTCGAGAATGCATCGTCAATCGAAGTCTCGAATGGGACTTCTGTTCCTGCTGAAATTATAGGGGCATTGCCATTTTGAGTGACCACAATTATAGATTCACCAACAATGGGTCGTACAGCTTGTATCCCAAACCCATTGTTCAGAATTGAATGCAAAGCGGCACCTTGCGATACCAGTGCTTGTAGTTCGCGTGGTACCATTACCGTTGCGTCAGAAAAATAACTCTTAATCTTCTGTTGAACGAAGGGGTTTTTAGAACTGCCTCCGATCATAATCACATAGTCAACTTCATCCTTATTGACATGAGCTTTTTGGAGAGCGGTATCAATGGCCGATTGAATACTATTGTATTTCTTCTGTTGGCCCTTGATAGTATAAGCACTATGATTAGTGAATAATGATTTTTTGAAGAAGACTTTCATCGTTTCGATGAAATCGGCATAGCTCAACCATAGCTTCTGAATCTTAAGAACTCCATTATTGGTGGGAATCTGAAGATCCGGTGTCTCTATCGTGATACCATGGCCGGCAGCAACGACTTCATTCATAATGTCGGGTTCGGAGAGAAGAAAGTTAAAGTCCTCGTTACAGAGTCTTTTCTTCATGTTCTCAGCTACCCCAAGAAGCTGATTCGCGATTACTTCCTTCTGTTTAGTTGTCAGGAAATCATTATCTCCTGCAAGATCGTTTGCTTTAAGAAGCTGTGGCAAGAGATAATTATGAGAGATGTACCTGTCGATGTCATTGCCTCCTAATTCTGCGAACTGGGAGATTGAGAGATTGTTGGAGTGGAGGCCTTGATGATCCGCAGTAATCTCAAGAAGAGAGAGGTCACAGGTCCCTGCACCGAAGTCAAACACAAGCACTTTCGGATTGTATTCTGCTTTCAGTTCAATGGGCTGACACTCTGGATTATTGATATAGCCGATAAATGCTGCATTTGGCTCATCTATGAATAGAGAACCATCTACAATAATTTCATTTGCTTTCAATGCTTCAAGAAGGTCTTTGCGTTGGTTGCTCTCAAATGATGCGGGTATACTGATCGCATACTTAATATTCTGGGGCAAGTTCCTCTCTCGCACCGTCTTCTCGATTGACCGTTTCAAGAACTTAAAGAACATCTTCGTAGCATCCTGCGGGGATTTTATCTTGCTCTGCTGGCTTTCATACCATCGTGGCCCTAAATCTTTGCCAAGCTCCATCTTAAATGAATGCCAAAGATTAACACCGAAAGTGTAGTCATGGTTCCATTTGAGATCATATGCACCTTGTCCATAAATAGGTTTGCCGTCATTTGCATTAACGGCAATCACTGTAGGGAAGAGTTCCCCTTCCATTGCATTACCGTATTTATCCTTCTGTGGCAATTGCATACTCTCACACTCTATTTCTCCGGTGAGCATATTATATGTAGCCAGAGACACTACTGTGGTGCTGGTGCCAAAATCAATGCCGATATAAGTTGTATCAGAAGATAGTCTCCTGAAGGCATCATCGATATGGAAGAGCTTTGTCAGCTTTAAATTGTCGTGCATTCGTCTTTCGTAAGTTTGATTCACTTCTTAATATCATTCACATTAAAAATGTAAACGATAAATCCCGAATTATTAATAACTCAACCTTATTTATTCAGTGTGGTAGGATGCTATAAGTCCTTGATATCTACTTTTAACCTATTACATTAGTGTCCACTAAAAATTTATAAGAGTGCTATGAAGCTGTTGAAATTCAATTTGTTATAAGGAGTAATGGGGTGCGATGATTTGAAATTAACCCTGCGCATCAAGAAGGTCTGTAGAAAATCATGCTATGGTCGTCAGATATTTACTGGGGATGGATAGTTAGGACTATGAGCGTTGTACTATCCTCTGAATTTAAAAGGATCGGTCGCATCGGAAATAAAATTGCGGTGTTGTTAATCCACTGATTTTCCATTTCAACGCCTACGTTTGTCATAACAATGAAAATAGGGGTGGTCGCGTTCATAGCCCGATTACGATATGACGGTTGCCCGACATTAAGTAATGTGTAGAATTCGTCAGCTGTTTTTATCTGATTTAAATAGGGATAACTATGGCCAAGTAAGAAATTAGCCATATTAAAATCAGACATAAGATTATTAATGACAGACATGACTGAATCCTTTATCTCTTGATGAGATTTTTCGAGACTGTTCGGATTGGCTGTATAATTGTCAAAAAGTTCTATAAGATTAACTTCATTGACAATTGACGATTTGTTTTGTGCAAAGAACTCTTGTAGCATTGGGGATGCATCAAGGACACGAAACATTTGTCCTTCAGGAATTTCAGGACTGCCTATTTGTCTGGAATAGGATTCTTGCCATGCTCTTAACGTGTTGTTGTAGCTTGCAAGGCGGTCGTACACATTTCCAATTTCAATCGAAAGCTTATGAAAACGTTGTAACCACATGCCCGCTACATGAAAATTGATTTGCATTTCAAGCAGTTGGTCGGCCTGACGCATAGCTTCAACTGCTACATTGTCAAGTTCTTCTTGCAGTTGGTTGCGTTTAATCTTTTTCCACCACTTGTAGCCGCCAATTGTGAGAGCGCAAAGCATAACAAAAATGACGAAAATAATAAACACCACTACACTCCTGCTGAAATAAGCCCCACCTCCCAATCCAAGAGCTGAAATTGAAAGGGCGATTATAATTTTCTTTAGATAGTTCTTATAATCTTTGAATTTACCGACGAAGGAATCTTCAAGTTGGCGTTTCCTTTCGTCAACGTTTATATAATTTATTGTTTGAGCAATTTCGGCAGCCGAACGAATATTGTTCTGTATCTGGGGGATTGTCAGTTGGTTTATTAGTTTCTGATAATATTTGTAATATTCAGAATATAGTTTTTGGCTGTTTTTTAGGTCAATGCGCATTTTAGCAATGGCATTTCTTATGGCAGCAATACGAATTTCGGTTTCGGTTGCAGCGAAATTTGCCAAAACAGTCGGTACGTCAGTTTTATTACCGTCTGTATTATCGCTTATTTCGGTAATAATACAGGCGAAGTTCATATAATCGGGGTCGTCAATATATGCGGAGGGAATGTAGCAATAGCCGTTTTCTCCAAAATCAGTACCCCAGGAATTTCTAACGATGTAGAAATTGTTTTCTTCCGAATAACCCACAATCACCATTGCATGCCACCCGTCTTCTTTAGCATTGGGCGAATCGTCAGGGTGCAGAATGAATGCTCCGTCTTTACCCAGGTTGTCATATACCTTGAGAGAAATTCCTATTGGATATCCCTCCGAAAGTGCACTTGTTAAGATTGTATGATTACGTTTCAGTGTCTCTGATTTATCTAATTCATCGATCAATGGAATTTGCTTAGCCGCAATTACCCTATGCTCTTTTGCATCATCATCTGCTTGTTCGGAGGGCTTGGCTTCCGGCTTATCGGTATCATAAACATATAGACTTTCGTGGCATACGCCGTGCTTTCCGAGAACTTCCAGTTGCTCGTAAAAATTACTTCCACCGGCGGGTCTTCCTTTAAGTATATTTGAATAATAATACAAATATGCCGGACTCATGTCGTGAGCACCTTCTACGCCCACTTGGTTCATCATGGCCTCATACATAGCCACAGCAGCAAATGAGGTACATGAACCGAGATCCAATTGATTTTTGACAGGCGTAAAGAATTTTCTCAAATCTACCGTCTCTTTAATCTTTAGTCCCGGAGATGGTATGTATTGATCGTCAAGCGGCTGCTCTTTGTAATCAACATCTTTCAATAACCCTTTAGGCTTGTGCCACTTCCTTTTTATTTCTTCGGCATCCTGGCGTTGCTGGACCGAATTTTGAATACCCGATAATTCGTCGTTCTTATCGCGAATGAAAGAAGTTGTGTTTATGATTTCCTGTTTCAGCCGCTTTATATCCGAAAGTGGATTGAACGCTTCGGAATTTTCGGAACTTTCTTCAAATTCTTCAGTGGATTCATTCCACTTGAATTTCTTTAGTGCCTCATAATCACCCCTTACAGGCAAAGCTTTGGAATCCTTGCAACAGTGATTGAATGCATCAACATAAAGATCTATGGGCTTTTCGCAAGCATCGTCTAACAGAGAACCTTCATGCTCATATTGCATCCCTCGGAGGTATTCGTTATCCCTTCCCAATATCAGTGCCAGTACGGCTTCTCTTTCGGGTAGAGACAGGGACTCCTTATTTAATAATGAAAGTATCTCATTTTTTAGATTATCCAGATCTTCATCTAAAATTGAAGAAGCGTTAGCAATAACTTGACCTTCGTCAATACCACGGTCTTTATAGAGCTGTTTGATGGATCTCTCGTATAAATCAGGATATCGATTTGCTATACCGGCCAAAAATGACTCAGCTTCACGAACAGCTTTTTGAGCATCAACTTCTTTATTATTAATACCGACGTTGTCAAGTGCTTCAAGAAAACTGAGACCAAGCATTTGTTGTGCCACAGCTTCCCGATTGAATGAGAGAGTCGAAATTCCAATCGCCAAATTATCTCCCGGATGAGCAGTCAGTAATGCAGGCGACAGTATTTTGTAATAGTCTTGCATTAAGGCAACCTGAAAGGTGGCGATATAGCGTGATAAGCTTTCCAGTGTGAATCCAATCGGTGCGCCGTTCTCGGCGTAATCATCAATTATAGAATATGATAATCCTATTGATGATTTTTTACCAAGGTCTTTGAGGAGAATATGAGATTTTTCAAAAGCCTCTTTTTCGTTCTGTACATTCTCTTTGGTTTCGAAAATATGGCTGATCGCTGGAGCCAGGCCTAAAATATGGAGGCTGAAATTATGTTCAAACGATGTGCAGGCATCGTATAATGTTTGAATATGCTGTGCAGCATCTTCTTCATAAAGAGGAATTACAGCAACGATGTGCAGAGTTGGATCTGACATCGTCATTGTAATAGATCTGTTAAAAACTTTATTAAGATTCTCTACAATCTCAGGTGTAGAAAGTCCTGCCATCGAAATAGTATCATGGACGGCATCAGCCAGCCGGGCTGCGCGTATAATTTGCGCAACCCGAGACTGACTGTGTGCCGTCGATGAGGATGTCCAGATAGTGACGGATGAAGACATTTATTTAGCGATATTGTCTAAAATGTATTCGATTTCTTTTTCGATTAAGTCCATTTCTGCCGGATAGTACTCGATGTTTTCCATTGAGATGGGGCATTGAGAGACTTCCTGGAGATAGGTGTTGTCCTGGCACGCCTTCACGGCTTTCTCCGAGAGGGTTCTGATGGGATTTTCCGGGCCGGGAACGTCCATATCATTAATGGCTTGGCGAATCTCAGCTCCGAGGACATCGATATTGTCTTCAAGATAACGGAACGCGTCCTGACGAGAGAAGCCCATTTCAACCATCCATCCCTTGAGTGCACGTCCCCCCATTCCACGGCTTTTGATTTGGTACTTATTGGACGTGCTATCAAATTTGATCAGACCTAAGATGATGGCGTTTATCCAGGTTTCCAACAGATGAGTCGTTGACACTTCGTCTTTCGGGGAAAGATTGAAGCGTTCTTCTGTCATGCGTTTGCAAAGGTTCTTGTCCCAATGTGAACCGGCATGTTTGTCATTTTCCCAACGTTCGTACTCGGCTTCATAGCTGTCGAGAGCTTTGACCGTAAAGGCAGGAACGACACCCAGTTGACGGTAGATGATGATCCTATTGTCAAGACCGACTTCAGAGAACTGAATGTCTTTGGCGTCGGGAACTATGTTTTGGAACAGGTTGTCTTTGGTAAGACGTGAACGGTTCTTATTGGCTATGCCAATATAGTAACATTCAACAGGTCTTTCGCGGAGGTCTGCATCGAAGCCACGAAGCGTGTACGGCAACAACGGGAGTGATTTTTTTACCGCTTTCCCGATGAGCTTCTTTAGTTCATCGTCCGAAAGTTTATCCAATGCATCGTCAACAGTCATTGTCATGTATTCCTTGACTCTGGGAAGCGTATGGATAAATCGCATTAGCGTTTCTTCTGTTTGCTTGGATGTAAGTCCGGCGAGAGAGGCTATGCCTCCATCCGACTGCATATCTTTTGCGAAATCGTTAAACACGATGTCGTTCATAGGACATTCAACTTTGTTGGCATAGTCTGCCGACAAGTCAAATTGAAAGAAACTGCGGCCTTCGTTCGAACGTAAGATTCGCTGTACATCGGAGCTGCATTCGTTTCTGACGGTTTGGAGATTGTTGATTATGATGTCAACTCTGCTGATGGACTGATTTACCCGCTCTTTAAGCCAGCAGTAGAATTGGATAGCCATTTTCCGACGTGCCACTTCGCGCTGAGCAACTGCGAGTTTCATAGTCTGGTTTACCACCTCTGTCTCATAGTCTTTACGATTACGCTTGAAGAATGTGCTCATACATTCGGCCAACTCCTTGCAAGCAGTCTTGAGGCCAGATTCCAATCTGGGCATTTCAACTTCAAGGTGCTCTTTTTCATCTTTCATTTCACCATCGCAAAGTTCGATTTGATGAAGAATGGAAAGAAGAATCTGCTGGCAGAGATGTATTCCGCACTCTCTATTAGCTTGCTCGCTCATTAAGCGAGTTAGGGCCTCATCAACACGAGCTTCGAGGTCTGTGAGTTTCTCGTCGAGTTTAGCCTGTGGCTCCATTGCGCGATTAGCCACGTATTGGAGACATTCAGATTCCGGATTTTCAGGATCATCCAGGTCACTGAAAATGTGCTGCGGCATAGGAGTCATAAAATAGTCTATGACATCATCTTTACCGAGGTTTTCTCGGATTTTGGTATTGTCAAACCAGTTGTTGGCAATAGTTGTCGGGTCATCGCAGCCACCGTTGAGCATCTTGTTGATAAGCTGTGCTTCAGCCTTGCGGGCATATATTTTAGCCAGGCGTTTGCCGTCGAATATGATTTCGGCGCAGCCAAAGCCGGCGACCCATGCTTTCTTGTTTTTGATGTCCATTGCACCGTCAGCTATAAGTTTGCTGACATTATCGCTGACCGATGCGAGAGCGACACCCAACTCTCCTACAGAGGTAACGATGGCAAGAGCAATCATTTCGCACAGCGGATCGACATGGTTGAACATGTCATTGTTTCCATTGGAGTTGTCAATGAAATACAAAGCGTCAAACGGACGGTAGTTGACGTTATCCTTATCACGAAGCCATTTTATTTCAACAGGAGTTGAATCAGGTGTGAGGTGTGCGAGGTAATCGAGGTCGATAATCGCACCTTTGCCGTTGGTCTTTACACGCGCAGTCATGGCTCCGGTAGCCATATTGCGGAAAACATCAGACAGAACGGCGTATCCCGACAGCTTGATTGTGGGATACATCCGCTTGATAAGATAAGCGGTATTAAGGAATGTACCGCTCCCGGTTCCGCCACCTAATGAGAACACCATGTGGACTTCCGTTTCAGAGCTAAGAAGATCGTAGTCAACATTGTCAATTATGGAAGCATTGTTGATTTCTGTGATTTTGTTGTTTATAAACGATTTGACGTTTAATTCGTTGACAGTCACAGCAAACCTGCCATTGCTTCGCATCGCTCCGGCTCCGATTGAAAGTGCAGTAAGACCCTGTACATTGCATTCTGGCATCCAGTCAAACAAATGTTTTGCCTGATTGTTGAAATAGATCGCTGTAGGAGTGTCTACCGAGATGCAAAGCTGTTCTGACTTGTTGAGCGTGATCTTTGTACCGTCGTTAGCAGTCACAGAAGCATTGCTCAACCCCGGCTTATCGGTGTCCATCCCTATAAACCCGATCATGGGCGGAATTTGCCCATAATTCTCATAGAACATTTTCTTGGCATTGAGTATTGCCTTGATACCCGTACCTCCCAGTCCTATAAGAAGAGTTCTTCTTAGTTTTGCCATAGTTATATATGTCTTTAATAATTATTCAGCTGAATTCTATATCGGACTTGTCATTTGTGACCTTATTGGTCATTGTTCCTTTTTCGTATTGTCCGAATATAGAAGATGGATATATTTCCCAAGGATTAATCTGCCTGGATTCATATCGTAATTTTACTTTCCTCTTACCTCCTGCAGGTACAATGGAAAGTTCCGGAGATAAATGCTCTGCAATGATGTACTTAATCTCGCCGGTGAAAATTCTTGAAAATATATTCTGAGATTTACGTTTGGAAGTAAGTATTGCTTTGCGGGCGCCTCTAATCTTTTTAGAGGAATAATATGAGCCTGGACCGGTTATTGTGATCTTGCTCAGTTTAATCGGAGGAAAGAATATGCGCCTTAATATGGCGAACCATAAGATTAACGCAACAAGCAAAATAATGCCGAGCCATAATAAGAATGTCTTTAATGGGTTCCACCCGACATTATAATCTGTGCGAAGTGAGGTGCCTTGGTATTCTTCAGTCGGCTGGTCGTTTATAAAGTTAAGGTTGTCAATTCTTGACGGTATCAAAGAGAAATATCTTTTACCGGTCTGGGCATCGTGATTGAATTGAACTTCCAACAAAGCCGGTTGATTTGGGCAAATTGATATGGTTTGACCATTGCTTATCGCATGGCCGTTATACCAGACTTGAAAATCATTGGTTTCTCGTTCGGGAATTGAAAATCTAAGTTCAAGTCTTGAATTATGAAGCTCGTTCTTGAATACAGGAGCCAAGTCCCAGACAACTTTTTTATCAGGCGCAGCGTCACTCCAAAGAAAGGAGTCATACCACTTCACTCCATCGGTCTGTATCTCATCGACTCCACCGGCTAATGTGAGTTTAGATGGCACTTCATCAGAGACATGAACATTGATAATGGGATTGACGATTGTAAAACGTTTGTCCAGGCAATTGACCGTAACCGGGAACTCATATTCTTCGCCTTGCAGTAGTTGGTGTAGTTGGTCAGTTGTAAGATTTTCTCTGGAACAAATTCTTAAAGTGAATTTTCCATTTGACGTCTTATTGCCGGCTACAGATGCATCAAAATTACTATCAGTCGTCGATGCTGATATGCTATGACTGCCCGGAATGCTGAATGATGTTTCAATTCCAGAGCCCAATTCCTCCAAATTGGTATAAATGTCATTGGAAACAGTTGTAATTATGGGAATTACACCATTTTCGCATTGCACGATAGAAGCGTCGGAGCATTCATCGATTGCTTGCTTTATCACGGGGTTGATAACCCCTTTGGTCAATGCAACATAATACAGTTTGGAGTTGCGGTGACTGGCGCACCAATTTCTGATTGTCTGGGCAACTCGGCTCGGAGAGTCCGTGTTATTCGGCATGCCGTCAGTAAAAAGATAAATTTCGTTATCTTTTTTTGAATCGACCTTTTGGAAGCCGGATTTTAAGACATCGGATATGTTGGTGAATTTAGCTTGATTGATATACTTATCAAACGCATTGCCGATGGCTTGTTTATTAGTAGCATAATTCCCATTGTCAAATGAAAAAACATCGTAAGGGTTATCACCAAACGGGATAACCGTGAAATGAGAACCCGGGATTGATGCGCGAAGGGCAATGTTGCTATTCAAAGCAGATTGTGCAGGATCCCATAATCCATTTTTTTTCATAGACCACGTGCAATCAAACAAGTAGATGTAGTTCTTTTCGCGTTGGGCCGACAAGTTTAGAGTGCCGAGTAAGAGCACAATCAGCGTGAAGAGCGATTTAATTTTGATGGGTTGAATAAACATTATATACTGTTGTTCAGATCTTAGTGGTTACTATTGTTGCTATTAATGCAAATTTACAAAGAATTTTTGGTATGACAACTGAATATGTTGCTAAACATAAAATGCGCGGCAAAAGGTGTGGCTTGTCTGGGCATCAGGAGGTCAATACCACTTTCTCTATAGTCCAATCGGGAGCCGGATGGGTCGATAGTATAAGTTTTAATGGCAATAATAAACATTCTTATGGGTGCCAATAGTTTTATCATGTAACTTTTGTTTTAGTCTTTGTTTTATATACCAAATCTCAAAATTGGTAAATGAGAATGTCAGACCATATTACAAATACAGTCTGACTATTACATTTTTATGGAGTGAAGAGGGCGGGGAACTCGGTCTGTGACTGTTGCCGGCTTTGAGCTTTTCAGGGCAGTGGTTTTGTTGACGACATGAGGGCCGGAGTTGTAGGTGAGAGGATCGAGCGGGAACGGTTAAATCAGCGTAATGCGGCAATAAGAATGGCACCCTGTGAAGAGTGCCATATTATTGGGTTATGGTAAATTGTAGTTGTTTCTGACTATAGAGTCAATTGCCGATGCTGACCATAGAGTCTTGCCAGTCGGGGATTATAGTGCCGGTTCTGGAACCAGTAATTTTTTGCGGAGGTTGAGGATCATGTCGCGGGTCATGGCCTCGAGGTCGTACTCGGGAGCCCAGTCCCATTCCTGGCGTGCGCAGGTATCGTCAAGCGAGTCGGGCCAGGAATCGGCTATCTTCTGCCTGAGCGGATCGAGCTCATATTCCATCCGGAATTCCGGGATATGCTCACGGATCTTGTTGTAAATGATCTCCGGATCGAAGCTCATCGAGGCTATGTTGAAGGAATTGCGGTGGATGAGCCGCGCCGGGTCGGCTTCCATGATTTCGACAGCGGCGCGCAGCGCGTCGGGCATGTACATCATGTCCATGAATGTGCCCGGTTTCAGCGGACATTTGAAAGTCTCTCCCTTGACGGCCGCATAGTAGATGTCGACAGCATAGTCCGTCGTTCCGCCGCCGGGCAGGGTAGTGTAGGAAATCAACCCCGGGAATCTGACCGAACGGGTGTCGACTCCGAAACGGCGCGCGTAATAGTCGCTGAGAAGTTCGCCGGTGACTTTGGTCACTCCATAGATCGTGTCGGGCCGCTGGATTGTGTCCTGCGGGGTCTTGACGTGCGGAGTCGACGCGCCGAACGATCCGATGGAACTGGGCGTGAAGAGTGCGCAACCATGCTCGCGCGAGATTTCAAGACAGTTGTAAAGACCGCCTACACCTATTTTCCAGGCAAGCTGGGGTCTGGCCTCGGCCACGGCCGAAAGGAGTGCCGCCAGATTATAGATGGTGTCGATGTTGTATTTCTTTACTGTGGCCGAGATTTGCTCCGGATTGGTGATGTCCACAATTTCGGCCGGTCCGCTTTCCAGCAGCGCTCCGTGAGGCTCTGCGCCGGGAATATATCCACAGACAACATTGGAATTGCCGTATATGCCGCGAAGCTTCATGGTCAGCTCCGATCCAATCTGTCCTGTGGCTCCGATTACAAGAATGTTTTTCATGATGAGATGCCGTTGTCCGATAGTTTAAGGTAAGTGCAGAATCAAATTGTACTTGCAAATTTAATTAAAAATGTTTGAAACACTTCAAAAAAATACTAATTTTGAAGAAAAATAACAGCGGAAGTGCGACCCGGCCTCCCGGCGAGCACCCAAGCGATATAAATCTGTTACCATGTATAAGAACTTCAAGGAACATCTGCAGAAGGAGTTGACGGCCATCAAGGATGCCGGACTGTACAAGAACGAGCGTATCATAGTGACTCCGCAAAGTAGCGACATCGAGGTTGAGAACGACGGTAAGAAGGGTGAGGTGCTTAATTTCTGCGCCAACAACTATCTGGGCCTGGCCGACAACAGCCGCCTGATCGAAGCAGCCAAGCGGGCGATGGACGAGCGTGGCTACGGCATGAGTTCCGTGCGCTTCATTTGCGGCACGCAGGACCTGCACAAGGAGCTGGAGCGTGCCATCAGCAAATATTTCAAGACGGAGGACACCATATTGTACGCCGCCTGTTTCGATGCCAACGGCGGTCTGTTCGAGCCCCTGTTCACCGAGGAGGACGCCATAATCAGCGATTCGCTCAACCATGCCTCGATCATCGACGGTGTGCGCCTCTGCAAGGCCAAACGTTTCCGCTATAAGAACGCCGACATGGAGGATCTGGAACGTTGCCTCAAGGAAGCCCAGGACTGCCGTTACCGCATCATCGCCACCGACGGCGTGTTCTCGATGGACGGCAATGTGGCCCCGGTCGACAAGATCTGCGACCTGGCCGAGAAGTATGACGCTCTGGTGATGGTCGACGAGAGCCACAGTGCCGGCGTTGTCGGCAAACGGGGTCGCGGAGTGGCCGAGCAGTTCGACGCTTACGGCCGGATCGACATCTTCACCGGAACGCTGGGCAAATCGTTCGGCGGCGCCATGGGCGGCTTCACTACCGGACCCAAGGAGATAATCGACATGCTGCGTCAGCGCTCGCGTCCTTATCTCTTCTCCAATTCGGTGGCTCCCGCAATTGTCGGAGCAAGCCTCGAGATGTTCAGGATGCTCGACGAGAGCGACGACCTGCACGACCGCCTGATGGAGAATGTGACATATTTCCGCCAGAAGATGCTGGATGCCGGCTTCGACATCAAACCCACGCAGAGCGCCATCTGCGCAGTGATGCTATACGACGCCAAGCTGTCGCAGGACTTCGCCGCCGAAATGCAGAAGGAGGGTATCTACGTCACCGGTTTCTACTATCCCGTAGTACCCAAGGGTCAGGCACGTATCCGCGTTCAGCTCAGCGCCGCCCATACGCGCGAGCAGCTTGACAAGGCCATTGCCGCATTCATCAAGGTCGGCAAAAATCTCAATGTGATCTAATTCTCGCGAACGCGAAATTGAATAATTAATTGGCGAAATCCACGCTGACTCCAAGCCGGAGTTGGCGTGGATTTATCGGATAGCCCGGCATCGAGAAATACTTGTTGCCGAACAGGCCCTCGTTGACGTGGCTGCACATCACGAAGAACCGGGCCTTGTAAAGCTTGCATGTCAGATATACGTTGCACAGGGGATAATTGCCGACTTTCACGGCATTATCCCCTTGTACGTGGAATGACATCGTGGCCGGTTGCCAGAGCATGCCCGGATAAAGCGTATAGTAGTCGCAGTCCACGCCTACCTGCACGTTCAGCACTTTGAACAGCCGGAAGTTAAGGAACATGTTGCTGTAGATGGCAAGCTTGGGCAAGGGGAGCACCGACTGATTGGACGAGGTCTGATAGGTGATGCGGTTGTTCCAGTTCCAGATGCCGAAGCGCAGCTTCTGGTCGAGCGACGCCGAGAAGATCTGCACCGAGCCGCCATTCTGTACGGGCATCGACGAGCCGTTGAAGTATACCATGTTCTGGATATTCTCGAACGCGACGCTGATGTCGCTCCGTGTCCAGGGTATATACAGATGTCCGCCCACGCGGAACGAGCGGGTCTTTCCGAAGTCGTTTTTCCAGATAAAGTGGTTGCCGGCATAGTTCTTCAGGATCCAGTCGGGTTCCTGATTTTTGAACGATCCGTAGGCACTGAGTTCCACAGTGTCGCGGCCCAGACGAAAACGGGTAGTGATATTGCCGCGGACATCTATATCGCCGGCGGCATCGCCCGACAGACCGAATTTGCCCTGAGCGAAATAGCGTATGGTCTTGCCGCGCGTCTTCTCGATGCGGGCGCCGAGCCAGAGTCTGTGCCGCGTTTGCCGCGGACTGACGTCGGCCCCCTCGGGCAACGGTGTCAGCCCGTCGTCGGCCGGTTCATCGGTGCCAGGCGTCTCCGGTTCTGCGGGATCGGTTTCGGGCAAAGTGAAGCGGAACCAGTAACGGTCAATGTCGTATGTGGCCCAGGCCGAAAGCCCGAACGGAAACCATTTCTGAAAACCCTCGATCATCTGGATGCCCAACGTGTTGGCCACCGACCAATGGCGCGTCTGCTGATCCGATCCCGTCGGATCGAAGTAGGTATGCTCCCAGAACTCGGACGCGGCGGCCGGATCACGCGACAGGAACTGCCTGTCGTTCTGGTTGACATCGAGCGAATAGGTGAATTTCATCACCGGCACCAGCTCGAAACGCGGCACGGTGTCGGTATCCTGCGTTATCTCGCGGCGGAACCCGACGGCATATGAATGCGACATGTAGAATTCCTGCCCGCGCAGTCTGTTCTGCACGCCCGACAGCCGAACCGGAATGTTGAGCGACTCTATCGATGTCACGCCGCCCTGCACTTCCGCGGGATTCGTGATGTAACGGTCGTCGGTGATACCGCCGTTCTCCTTGTTCACATGGTTGTAGTGATTGTAGAACGCCTGCATCTGGTAATGGTCGCCCGTATAATAGGCCTGGAAACCGAACGACAGCTCCTTGGTGGCCAGCTCGGCATAGCTGCCCTTCGTATAGGGATATTCTATAAATGCGCCCACGCCTATGCGGCGGTTGACGTTGCCTGCGAAAACAGCTTTGAGCAGGTCGGAATGCGAGTCGCGTCCGGTCGAAAAATTATAGCTGAGCAACGTCATCGGAATGTAGACGTTGTAGAACTTTTCCTTGTCGAATGATGGTATCCAGCGGTCGACTGACGTGTTGAAAAAGAACCGGGAAGGTTCCCGTCGGTTCATGTATATCATATCGAGGCCAGGGCCCGACAGCTGTCCCGTTGTGGCGTAGGCGTCCGACGTGAGGGCCGGGATGAACTGACGCTGGTAATTATACAGCAGGGTGTCGATGGTCGATGATTCATGCAGACCGAGCGGCGTGGCGAGTGTCCATGCCGAACCGGGCTTGTAGGTCTTCTTTTTCGCAGTCTCCTGACTGCCGTTACGCGACTGTCCTGCAACCGGCAGGAAACAGGCGGCAATCAGGGCCAGAATCACCGAGATCGTTTTCAGTACAAAACTTTTCACACTGCAAAGTTATCAATTTTAAAGTAATAAAAAAAGTCCCGCCGTCAAGCGGGACTTCATGATGATGTCTTAACTATTCATATTCGTCTCAGTCAACCTGGTGCACGGGACGCAGCAGGTCGTTGACGGTCTTGACCGGGTTGAACGTTTCGGCGGGAACTTCAACGAAGATGGTGTTCCAGTCCGACATGGCGCCGTTCCAGAGTCCGGGAAGCTCCAGAGCCTTGATCTCGACTCCCTCGCGGCTCTTCTCGGAGATGAATCCTGTGGATTTGTCCACGAAGTCGGGCAGGTTGAACTTATGGCCCTTCCAGTCCTTGGTGCATACGGCCAGATCCACGGGATTGAAATGAGTGGCTTTCTGCATCATCTCCCTGGCATCCTTGTCCTTGGTGTTGATCTGCGAGGATTCGAGGATCTGCGGGCTGACGGTGCCGTCCTGATTGAACACCAGATACGGGCCGCCGCCGGGTTCGCCTTCGTTGCGCACCATGCCGCAGACGCGGTATGGACGGTTCAGTTTGGCGTAGATATACTGCAGTTTCTCCTCACGCGACATGTTGTCGGCGTTGTCGTGCGAGATGCAGAGCACCTTGTGGAGGAACTCCAGCATGCCCTCGATATCCTCGTCGGTGGGTTTGCCTTCGGCGATCAGGCGGCAGTAGCTGTCGGCGCGCTGCTTCACTCCGACCAGCGTTCCGCCCAATATCTTCTTATAGAAGATGGTGGGCTGGCGGTGCATGTCGGGAACAACATTGTCGATATTCTTGATGAAAATGACGTCGGCATCGAGATCGTTCAGGTTCTCGATCAACGCGCCGTGACCGCCGGGACGGAAGAAGAGGTTGCCATTTTCGCGGTAGGGGGTATTGTCCTTATTGGCGGCAACGGTGTCGGTGCTCGGTTTCTGAACGGAGTATGTCACCTCGTACTTCACGCCGTATTTGTTGGCGAGATGGCGGGCGGCCTCCTCGACTTTAAGCTTGACAAGCGGGAGATGGTTTTCGGAAACGGTGAAATGCACGCGGACCACGGCATTCTTGCCGGCGGCGTACTGAGCGCCTTCGGCCAGATGCTCCTCGAGAGCCGTGCGCGATGTGCCGATCACCTTATGGAAGCGGAGCAGCGCCTTGGGCAGCTGGCCGTAGTTCATTCCGGAGGCCTCGACCATGGCCTTGGCCACATCCTTGAAACGTTTCTCCTCGATCAAGGTCAGGGCACCGAGGCCATAAAGGTCGATGCAGACGCGGTTCAGTTCGGGGAAGAAAGCGAATTTCTCGAGGTTGGTGAAGTAGGTCGACAGGAAATCGGTCTTCGGCTTGTCGGAATCGCCGTTGACGAAGGCGAAGATATCCTTGAACATGCGGGAAGCCGCGCCGCTGGCAGGCACCATTTTCAGCACCGAGCCGCCGCAGGCCAGGAAATCGTCCCAGATCTTGATGGCGCCTTCCTGCATGGCGGGCGACAGCACTGAGATGCCGTGTCCCGGTGTCGCCGCGCATTCTATATTGAGCCAGGGGAATCCCTTGGCTATCATTTCAAGCTGTTCTTCAAGTTGTTCTGATGTAATTCCTTTTTTCTGGAGCAATTCCAGATCTACGTTTTCCAGTTTCATGGTTTAAAGGTTATGTTGTTTTAATATTTTGTTTTTGAGTCTGTGGCCGCCCATTTCTCGAATGCCTTGATGGTCTCGGTGCTGTCGACTTTCACGGTCGGCAGCTTGCGTTCGGAACGTGGGCGTGCAAGTTCGTCGTATATGAATTTGTCGGAGAAGTCGATGGCGTCGGCATCCTCTTTGGTATTTCCGAAAAATATTTTCTTTACGCCGGCCCAGTATAGCGCCGACAGGCACATGGGGCACGGTTCGCAGCTGGAATAGACGATGCATCCTTTCAACTGGAACGAGCCGAGTTTGCGGCATGCGTGCCTGATGGCGTTGACCTCGGCGTGTGCCGTTGGGTCATTGTCGTTGGTGACGCTGTTGACGCCTGTGGCAACCACCTCGTCGTCCTTGACTATCACGGCGCCGAATGGACCTCCTCCGATGTCGATGTTGTCGTACGACAGCCTGGCCGCCATATCCATGAATTGCGGCCTGTAGTCGTCAAACTGTTTATCTTTCTCTGTGTCTTTCATATTTTTTTCATTATTGTCAGCGGTTATCGGTGGAGTCTCTTTGCTCTGTTTTGTCAAGATGGCTGCGCAGCAGGTCGATTTTGCGGTGCAGCATGGGGACGCGGCGCTCCAGCGCGGCGATCTGCTTCTGGGTGTTGTAGAGCCCGAACGTAGTCGAAATCATCTTGCTGTACTCCTCCGGCAATTTCATGGCCTTGACGGGCTTGCCGTTGATGAACGACACCGTGATCGGGTTCAGCTCGTTGTCGGCGATAAGGTGGCCTATCATATCGGCTTTCGGCCCTGTGAACATAACGGTGTTGAGGCCGTCGGCGAAATAATTGAGCGCCTGGTCGGGCGATACGACGTCGGATGTGACGGTCTCCATGTCGGCGGTAACCGCTATCTGGTCAAACCGTGCGCCCCGGAGCGAGGCTATCAGTTCCAGCTGTCCGTTCTCGGCCAGCCGGGCAATCAGACCCGTCTCGGTCGGGGGATATTTTTCCTTGAACGGCGTGTAGATCATATATGGCGCGGCTTCGCGACTGTTGGCTACAGTAGTGAAATCGCGCAGCCATACGTCCTGGTTGTCGCGCAGGATGTCCAGATTCCGGTCGCACGAGTCAATCTCGGCCTGAATGTTGCGGATCGAGTCCTTCAGCGCAGCGGCGTAGGCCTTGTCTGCCGACCGTTCGGCATTGCCTCCCGAACAGGATGCCAAACCTATAACGGGCAACATCAGCAGGGCGGTGGCGATATGTTTATAATTTCGTTTCAACATGTAATTCAGTTTTTGTTCATCCTCTATAACGCTTTAGGGTGTTGAAAAGTCGTAGCCGGTTGAAATTATATCCGGTTTAAATTATATTCTGACGGCGTCCTTGACGCCTTTCACGGTCCTGATTTTTTTGATCAGCGACGAGAGCTGCCGCGAGTCGGAGATTCCGACCACCAGGAATCCCTGGAACATCCCGTCGTTGGAGTCGATGGATATGTTGCGCAGCACGGCGCCCGGTTCGTGCGAGATAATTCCGGTGATGTTGGCCACGATGCCGATGTCGTCGTTGCCGATCACGCGGATTGTCGCGGGCATCACATTGCCCGTCTTGCCGCTCCATGTGGCGTTGATGATGCGGTAAGGGTAGCGGGCTCGTATATTTGACGCGTTCGGGCAGCTCTCCTTGTGGATCTTGACCGTTCCGTCGGAAGATATGAATCCGAACACATCATCGCCATAGATAGGGTTGCAGCAGCGTGCGAACTTGTAGTTGAGGCCGTTGATGGTCTTTTCTCCGATATGGAGCACATCGGCGGTCCCTTCCTCCTGCTCGGCCTGCTTGATCCTGAACTCCTGGGCCGAAAGCCTTTCGCTCTCATGTTCGCGGTTCACGAAGTCGAGGTAGGTGTTCAGGAAACGTCCGGGGTCGATCTTGTCGTCGCCGATCTCGGCGTAGAAATCTGTGACGAACTTATGTCCCTGCTTCTTGATAAGTTTCATCAGCAGAGCCTCGTCAAGATCAATCTTTCGGTTTTTTGCCCGGCGAGTCAGGGCCTCCTTGCCGATATCGGCCAGGCGTTGTTTCTGCTCGTTGAGACACTGCTTGATCTTGTTGCGGGCTTTGGTGGATTTGACGATGTTGAGCCATTCCTGACGGGGCACCTGGTTGGCGCTGGTCAGAATCTCCACCGTGTCGCCGTTGTGGATCGGATAAGTCATCTTGCGATGCTGGCCGTTGACAATGGCGCCTGTGCAGCGCGAACCGATGTTGGAGTGGATATGGAAGGCGAAGTCCAGGACCGTGGCCCCCGACGAGAGCCGGAACAGATCCCCTTTGGGAGTGAAGGCATATACCTCCTTGGCCGCATTGTCCATGTTGATGCTCTTCATGAGCTGCATGGGACCGGCCTCGGCGGTCTCCAGAATGTCGCGGATATTGGCCATCCACTGGTCGGTGCTGTCGCTCTTGACGCCTTTGTAACGCCAGTGCGCGGCAAGGCCCTTTTCGGCCACAAGATCCATACGGCGGGTGCGGAACTGTACCTCTACCCATTTGTGTCCGGGTCCCATCACCGTGCCGTGAAGCGATTCGTAGCCATTGCTCTTGGGGAAGGAAATCCAGTCCTTCATGCGCGCAGGATTGGCCTGGTACATGTCCGAGAGTATCGCATAGGCCTTCCAGCAGTCGGTCTTCTCGCGCTCCAGCGGCGTGTCGATGATCACGCGGATGGCGAACAGGTCGTAGATGCCCTGCAGATCCACCTTCTGCTTCTTCATCTTGTTCCAGATCGAAGAGATGGATTTGGTGCGTCCCTTGATTTCGAAACAGAAATCCTCCTTGGCCAGGTTCTCGCGCAAGGGGGCTATGAAATTCTGAATGTATTCGTCGCGCGATTTCTTGGTCTCGTTAAGCTTGAGGGCTATCTGGGAGTATATCTCGCGGTTGGTATATTTGAGCGAGAGGTCCTCGAGCTCGCCCTTGATCTTGTATAGTCCCAGGCGATGTGCCAGCTGTGCATACAGGTAATTTGCCTCGAACGCCACGCTGCGCACCCAGTTTTGGTCGGGATGGTGATTTATGGCCCGCATCAGCACCAGATTGCGGACTATCATGATGATGATCACGCGGATGTCGTGCGCCAGAGCCAGCATCAGGCCGCGGAAGTTTTCCTGGTTCGATGCGTTGTTGCGGTCGCTGAACCGTGTGACGGCCTCGATGCCCTGTATCAGGGAGAGGACGTCGTCGCCGCCGAGTTCCTTGATTCGCTGGTCCGACATCATGTCGGCGGCATGGAGCGGCTGCAGCATTATGGCCAGCATGATATTGCGGTCCGGGTCGATGAGGTGCGCGAATTCAATGGCGCAATTCAATGTGCTCAACGCAATCGGCAGCCCTTTGGCATCGCGCGCGGGCAACCGGCGGTAACCCTCGCTCAACAGCGGCTCGATAATCTGAATCTCTTCGTCGGTAAATATGCTGCGGGCGATGCCGTGTAGATCCCGCTCGGCAAGTATTATATCGCCGAGCTCGGCACGCAACAGGGGCAGTTCTGCAGTTTCTTCACTCATGGTCGATTCGGTTGATAGGGCAAATTTACAAAAATTAATACAAAAATGCTAATCCCGGTCCGGCTAATGACTGCGGATAAATGAGAAAATCGTGTCGTATGTGGCTTCGCGAGGGCGGAACTCGCTGAGGATCAAATCGTGCATACCGCTGTCGATGGTGCATACATGCCGGTGGGTGCCCAGCCGTTCGCCCTGGCGCTGAATCTCGGCCGGATCCAGCACGCCGTCACCTGTCTGGAAGTCGGGACGCCAGTTGCAGCCGTCGATCTTGCGGCTGCTGTGCATCACCAGGATCGGCACCGCGATCCGGTCGGCATGCTTCATCAGACGGCTGTGCGCGGTGTTGATCGATCCGATCCAGCCCCACGTCACCGGCGGCGAATAAATCATTTTCCAGTCCGTATTGTATTCCCATTCGCCGTGATACTGACGCAGCAGACTGTAGGCATAGCCGTCGCAATGACCTTGTTTCTGCTTGGCCTCCGGAAATATTTTGCCCAGAGCGCCGACAATAGGTATGGCGACATTGCGCATGAACGGTGAGAAATTCCATTCCAGGAACGGCGAGTTGGTCACAACGCGCTGCACGGGGATATCCTTGCCGCGCTCCGCGGCGTAATAGGCCACGGTGAGGCCGCCAGTGCTGTGACCGCCCAGTGTGATGTCGGTGTTGCCGTCACGGCGGATCTGGGATATCGCCGAATCGATGTCGTTGAAATACTCCCTCTGGTCGCGGACATCGAACGGATATTGCCAGGGCTCCCAGCTCCGGCCGTAACGACGCAAGTCGACGGCATAAAAATTATAGCCCGAATCGACGAATCTGCGGCCCATCTCCGACTGGAAGAAATAATCGTTGAACCCGTGGACGTACAGGAAGGCGCGACGTGTCGTGTCCTTACTGAGCAAGCGCACTATCGTGCACCTGCAGGGCCCGTCGAACGCTTTGCCCTGGTTGACATAGCGCGCCTCGTAGCCCGGCAATATGTCCTCATGCCAGGTCGTGTCGGTGGTGTAATACTTCGGCCCCCTGTATTTTTCCGGGAAATGCCATTCGGCCCAGACCGCCTGAAAAACGGCCGCAGCCGCTATCAATATAAGCAATGCATACCTTTTCATCATGATATTATAACGCATTATTTCATTGATTGGCGCTATAATTTGCTGGAAAAAGAAAATTTTTCTAAATTTGCAGTGCATTTAAGCCGAAATATGCGTTATATTGATGAAGAATGAGCTTAAATGTAATTCTTTAGTACATTTCCGACCCACTGCCCATTTAATTTATAGGTCAAAGCCCATATTGCCGGGAGGCAGAGGTCGCAATTCCGTAAAAATAAAAATACTGTTTTTTCACTTTGTCGTGAGAGAACCCCGGAGGATCAAACCAGGTGCTCCGGCAGAAACGATAAATTATGCAAAGTTTCGAAGAACTCATAAGCATGGATGAGAATGCGCTGCGGGAGCAGGCGTCATCAATGGGAATGAAGAAAGTCGAGAATGCCGACAAGCAGGAATTGGCTTACTACATTATCGACAACGCGTCGGTACAGGCCGCACGCGAGGAGATGGCCAAAATGAAGCCGCGCGGCCGCAAGTCGCGTGCCAAGGCGGCCGACAATGCCGCCGAAGGGGAGGAACCCAAGGCCGAGTCCAAGAAACGTGGTCGCAAACCCAAGCAGACTCCTGCCGAACAGCCGGCTGAAATACCTGCAGCCGAGGCGCAGCCCGAAACTGTCGAAGCTGCCGCTGAGCAGAAACCGGCTCCTAAGAAGCGTGGCCGCAAGTCGAAGGCGCAGATTGAGGCCGAAAAGGCCGAGGCTGCGGCCGAAGCCGCCCGCCAGGAAAACCCGGCTCAGGAACCCAATGAAGCTATTGAACCCGAACCTGCTGCCCAGACTCCCGTAGCCGAAGCCCCGGCGGAGGTGCAGAATGCTCCGGAACCGGCATTTGCAGAGGAAAAAGCCACAATCGCCGGCATGCCCGCCGATCTGTTCGAGAATCCCGGACGCAAGCAGAAGCTGAAACAGAAACCCGGACTGGAAAATCAGGGCAAGAACGCCAGCCTCAATTCGTTTTTCGGCAAAGGTCGCACGTTTACGCCCCGCAGCCAGCAGCAAATAGAAAACGATGAGCAGAACATGGCTCAGGCTCCCGCACCGGCTCCGGTGCAGATGGCTCCCGCAGGTCCCATCACCATCCAGGAACCGCAGGTACAGCATAACCCCAACCAGCAGAGGAAGCTGAACAAGAAGCAGCAGCGTCAGCAGCGTCAGCAGCCGCAGTTCCAGAGCCATTACGATCTGGCCGGCATCGTGTCGACTTACGGTCTGCTCGAGGTGATGCCCGACGGTTATGGTTTCCTGCGCAGCAGCGACTACAACTACCTCGGCAGCCCCGACGATGTTTACGTCACCCAGCAACAGATCCGCCAGTACGGTCTCAAGACCGGCGACGTTGTGGAAGGTACGATCCGTCCTCCACGTATCGGTGAAAAATATTTCCCGTTGTGCGAAGTGAAGAGCGTCAACGGTCTTAATCCTGAGGTGATTCGCGACCGCGAGGCTTTCGAACATCTGACGCCCCTCTTCCCGGACGAGAAATTCAATCTGATCCGCAGCCGCCAGCAGAACATCTCGACGCGCGTAGTAGATATGTTCGCCCCGATCGGCAAAGGCCAGCGCGCTCTGATCGTGGCTCCGCCCAAGACCGGTAAGACCCTGCTGCTGAAGGATATCGCAAATGCTATCGCCGAGAATCATCCTGACACTTACATCATAATGCTGCTGATCGACGAGCGCCCTGAGGAGGTTACCGACATGAGCCGCAGCGTTAATGCCGAGGTCATAGCTTCGACCTTCGACGAGCCGGCCGAGCGCCATGTCAAGATAGCCGGCCTTGTCCTGGAGAAGGCCAAGCGTCTGGTGGAATGCGGTCATGATGTGGTGATCATGCTCGACTCCATTACTCGTCTTGCACGTGCATACAATACCGTATCGCCCGCCAGCGGCAAGATCCTGTCTGGAGGTGTCGACGCCAATGCACTGCAGCGACCCAAACGCTTCTTCGGCGCGGCCCGAAACATTGAGCATGGCGGTTCGCTGACAATTATCGCCACGGCGCTGACAGAGACTTCCAGCAAGATGGACGAGGTGATTTTCGAGGAATTCAAAGGAACCGGAAATATGGAGCTGCAGCTTGACCGCAAGCTCTCGAACAAGCGTATCTTCCCGGCCGTCGACATCACGGCATCCTCCACTCGTCGCGACGACCTGCTCTGCTCGCAGGAGATGCTGTCGCGCATGTGGATCCTGCGCAACTACCTCTCCGACATGAACTCGGTCGAGGCTATGGAATTTATCAAAAAACGCATGGAACTTACGCGCACCAATGAGGAGCTGCTCGTAACCATGGACAAATAAATCGGAACAAATGAACAGCACAGGCACACTTGTACGTCTCGCCACATTCGGCGAGAGCCACGGGCCTGCCATGGGGGGAGTCCTTGACGGGCTCCCTTCGCGGGTATATATCGACCCCGAGGAAATTCAGCGGGTATTGGACCGCAGGCGTCCGGGCGCAAGCCCGCTGACGTCGCAACGCATGGAACCTGACCGCGTGGAACTTCTGTCGGGCATCAGTGCGGACGGTCTCACGCTGGGTACGCCCATCGGTTTTATAATCCGTAACACGGACCAGCGTAGCGGCGATTACGCCGAGCGGTTCCGGCCCAACCATGCCGATTTCACCTACCGCACCAAGTACGGCATCAACGCCTATGCCGGCGGTGGCCGGGCCAGTGCCCGCGAGACCGTCAACTGGGTTGTGGGAGGTGCCCTGTGCCGCGAATGGCTCAAGACTCTCGGTGTGAAAATCTCCGCGACGTTCGAGGAAACCAATTCGGTTGAAGAAGCTCGGAATGCGGGCGACAGCACCGGCGGCATCGTGCATTGCGTCATCGAGGGCCTGCCGGTCGGGCTTGGAGAGCCGGTGTTCGACAAGCTGCACGCGCGTCTGGCGGAGGCTATGATGGGTATAAACGCCGCGCATGCGTTCGAGTACGGCGACGGCATGGCAATGGCGGCCATGCATGGCAGCGAGTGTCTCGATTTGTTCAACACGAGTGGCGAGGACCCCACATGCCTCAGCAATCATAACGGGGGTGTCCTTGGCGGCATTTCCAACGGAATGCCGGTTAATTTCACGGTCTATTTCAAGCCGACGCCCACGCTGATGCGCGAGGTGCCAGGCATGAATCCCGACGGCTCGCCGTGTGCGATTCCGGCCAAAGGACGGCATGATCCCTGCGTGGCAATCCGCGCTGTCCCCGTAGTCGAGGCCCGTGCCTGGATGGTTATCGCCGATATGTGGCGAATGGCCGGACTTTGATTCTGAACGCATGAACCCTTGGTTCACCGACTACAGTCAGTATCTCGCGACCCTTTTCCCCGGCGTGAAGGTGCAGAAAATCTCGGTCAATACCGACCGTGGATGCCCCAACCGCGACGGGACCTTAGGCAGTGGAGGTTGCATTTATTGCAACAACCAGTCATTCACGCCCGCTTATTGCTTCGGCGTCAAGGGGATAACTGCGCAACTCGAAGCCGGCAAGAAATTTTTCGCCCGGAAATATCCACAGATGAAATATCTTGCTTATTTCCAGTCGTTCAGCAGTACTTACGGCCGTAATGCGGCTGACCTGAAGGCTGATCTGACGGAGGCTCTGGATGTGGAGGATGTCATTGGTATCGTTGTGGGCACGCGGCCCGATTGCGTCCCGGATGCGGTGCTTGACGTTCTTACCGAAATCGGACACAAGGTGCCGGTGATTGTGGAATTCGGTATGGAAAGTCTACACGACAGGACTCTGCGGCTTATCAACCGCGGACATGATGCGGCGACTGCCGTAGGTTCGGTCAGCAGGGCTGCGCGCCGCGGCTTGCATGTCGGCGTCCATCTGATTGCCGGTCTGCCCGGTGAGTCCGAGAGCGATATCCTTGCGACCGTCGATGCCGTTTGCCGGCTGCCCGTGGAATCAATCAAGATGCATCAGTTGCAGGTGCTACGTGACACTCCATTGGCCGATATGATCGATAGGGGAGAAGTGACGCTCGAACCTTATACTTATGAACAGTATCTCGAATTGTGCGAGAAGATCGTGCACAGGGTGCCGCGTCATATCGCAATCGACCGGTTTCTGTCGACGGCACCCCCCGAGATGGTGGTGATGCCCAAATGGGGCGTAAAAAATTATGTATTTACCGATATGCTGCTGAAACGTCTGGCTGAAAATAAACTGCCGGTCTGATCGTTTTACAATAATAATACTATGATTATGAAAATGAAAAAAAGTTTTATAGTGGCGATGGCATTACTGTCGGGAGTATTGGCTGCCGATGCCCAATCAGAAACAACCGGGGCCGGCGCTGCGCCGCAGGAAAACCAGATCAGTGCCGCACAGCTGGAGCTGGAACGCAGGATCGCGCGCCTGCAGCAGGGAGATGTCGATGCTCCGGCATTCACTTTCCAGGACCGCGAGGGTAAGGATGTAAGCCTCTCCGACTTCAAGGGCAAATGGGTAATAATCGATTTCTGGGGCTCCTGGTGCCGTTACTGCATCAAAGGAATTCCCGCCTTGAAGGAGGCCTATGCCAAGTATCAGACACAGGTGGAAGTGATAGGTGTCGCATGCCGTGATCCCAAAGAGATGTGGATTCGGGCTCTGCAAAGATATGAGCTTCCTTGGGTCAATCTCTGGAATCCGGATCCTAAGGGCGGCAAAGTGCTCCAGGATTACTCCGTGCCCGGTTTCCCGACCAAGGTAATAGTTGATCCCGCGGGTAAAATCCGCAACATCACAATCGGCGACGATCCGGAATTCTACGTGGCATTGGAGAAACTTCTCGCCGAAGACAAGAAGTAAATGTCATAGCATCAACCGAATAGATATAAATTTTAACAAAATTCCGTTCCGGATTTGGTAGATCGAAAAAAATATTGTAATTTTGCAATCGCAAAAGAGGGAAACCCTGATGCTGAATGGTGAGATTAGCTCAGTTGGTTAGAGCGTCGGATTGTGGTTCCGAAGGTCGTGGGTTCGAGACCCACATTTCACCCCATCAAGCTCGGCAATGTGCCGGGCTTTTTTTGTGCCATGGAGGCGTGTGCTTTTTTGAATTGTTAAAAAATTTGAATTTCTGCAAATAATTAGTAATTTTGCGCAGTGAGAAACCGGGTCCGATTACTGCAAGCCGGATTCTGTCATTCACTTAGAACATTAAATAACAACGTATGAGGAAATTAATTACTTGCGCAATTCTGCTTGGAGCCCTTGCGCCTGCTGCAATGGCACAGCACACCGACATCTGGAAGAAAAATAAAGGAATCACGCTTGGCTTCGTTACGCATCAAAGTCTTAAGTGTGATGAAGCTTGGCTTCCCAAAATCCAGTACAACAGCAGTTTTGGCATCTCCATGAGCGTCGGTACTCAGTATCTGTGGCCGAAGGGCGAGGGTTGGGCCGGTAACCGCATCAAGGTCGGTGTAGACGCCCGCTGGTTCGACATCAGCTATGTAAACTACAAGGATCTTCCGGAATATAAGTCTAAGGGCGGCTCGTCTTTTGGAGACTATTGGGACGACGTCGATGACTATCTGGATGACGTCTATGATGACGAGGAGGGCGAGTTCGATCTCGGCTCCCATCAGCTGCACATCGGTGTGGGTGTAGGTCCGGCAATCGTTGTGGCTCCGTTCTCGAGTTCCGACAACGCACTGCGTTTCCTGCGTGCAAACCTTTATTGCCACTTCAATCCTTCGGCTTCCGTACTGCTTTACAAAGATATGTATGGAGATATGCAGGCAAGCTGGGCTTTTGTCCCCGCTGTCGACTATGGTTTGAACTTCCAGTGGAAGTTTATTACGCTCGGCGTAGAGGGTCGCTGGGGATCAGCCAAATATAAGACTCTGATGTCGACCGACGAGGAAGATTATGAATACGGCGATGAAGGTATCAGTTACAAAGGTGGCGGTACCAAAATCAAGTACACGCATCCTTCGTTCCGCATTACCCTCGGATTCCGCTGGTAACTGAGCGAACGCTATAATAAAGAATATTCGAGGCCTTTTCGGGTAGCGGTGACGGTACCCGGGAAGGCTTTCCATTTTTTGCCTGCCGCTGGACGGGAAACGCGCATCATAGCTGCGATTTCGCGCGCAACATTGGCACGGCAGCCGAAGCGCGACAGCCAGCGATGCAACACCCATTGAGCATCCGGAGCCTCGCGAATCTTATCGTAAGGAAGGAATTGAGGATCTTCAAGGTCCAGATAGTTCAGCTCAATCGCTTTTAAGGCCCGTTCGTCGGCCTGCAGATTGCCGATGGTGTTTGTGATAGCCTTGCGGGCTCCGGCCCATCGGCTCTCGATGGCCGGCAGCAGCTCGTTGCGGATATAGTTGCGTCGGTAATCGCTGCAAAGATTGGATGAATCCACAATGTAATCCTGTCCGATGGCCTCGAGATATTCCAGGATCTCGGCCCGTGTCGTCGTGAGCAGAGGCCGGATTATATCGTTGGCATCGGGGAGCATGCCGCGTAGGCCGGAAATGCCCGAGCCGCGGAACAGATTGAGCAGCATAGTCTCGATGTTGTCGTCGGCATGATGAGCCACAGCGATGCGCTGGGCATCGTTGCGTACCACTGCTTCGCGGAAATAGGCGTAACGCAGCTCGCGGCATGCAATCTCCGCGTTGACCCCATGCTCCGATTCGTATGCGGGAACATCGAAGTGCACGATGTCCAGACCAATTCCCAGCGAATTGCACAAGTCCTGACAGAAGCGCGTGTCGCGGTCGGCCTCCGCACCCCGCAGATGAAAATTGCAATGTACCGGAAATACGGTAAAGCCCTGTCTCAACAGAATCCGTAACAATGCCACCGAGTCGGCACCGCCACTGAGCCCGAGAACTATCCGGCTCAGTTGTTTGTTATACAGAATAGCTCGGGTCTGTTGCTCGACTTTGCCTATGATTCTAAGTGGATTCATAGTGCAAATTTAGCAAATAAATTTGGAGAAGTATTCATAAGTGTGTATATTTGCAATGAAAAGTCCGACCCGGACACTTCGAAAGAAGATCCAAAATCAGACAAAAATTTAAATTAATATCGATAGAAATGGCAAAGAAATGGATTTGCACCGTCTGCGGCTACATCGCAGAGGGTGAAGAAGCACCCGAAAAGTGCCCGCAGTGCGGCGCACCTCGCAGCAAATTTAATGAACTGAACGAGGATGAGGCTGTTCAGTTTGTCACCGAACATACACTGGGCGTTGCCAAGGGCAGCGACGAGGAGATGATCAAGGACCTCAATACCCACTTCCATGGCGAATGCACAGAGGTCGGAATGTATCTGGCCATGTCCCGTCAGGCTGATCGCGAGGGTTATCCCGAGATCGCCGAGGCTTTCAAGCGTTACGCTTGGGAAGAGGCCGAGCATGCCGCCAAGTTTGCCGAGCTCCTCGGTGATGTGGTTTGGGATACGAAGACCAATCTTCACAAACGTATGATGGCCGAGGCCGGTGCCAACGCCGACAAGATGCGCATCGCCAAGAATGCCAAGGAGGCAGGTCACGACGCTATCCATGACACCGTGCATGAGATGGCCAAGGACGAGGCTCGTCACGGATGCGGATTCAAAGGTCTCTACGAACGCTACTTCGGCAACAAGAAATAATCAGCCGAATTCGGAATATGTAAGGCGTCACTTTTGTGGCGCCTTATTTTTTCGTAAATTTGCGTTTAAAAGCAACAAGCTCTAAATTGAAACAAATGCATCTATGGGAAGGGTACTGGCAATTGACTATGGACGACGCCGCTGCGGAGTGGCGGTGACCGACATATTGAAGATTTCGGCCAACGGGCTGCCGACCGTGCGCACGTGCGACCTTGAGAAGTTCCTGACCGATTATGTGGCCCGAGAGGATGTCGAACTGATACTGGTCGGCGAACCCAGGACTGTGCGCGGCGAGGAATCGGAATCTATGCGTTATATCCGCCCGTTTCTGAACCGGCTGCACAATCTGATGCCGGATATACCCGTGCAGATGTGGGATGAACGCTTCACGTCAGTGCAGGCACACCGCGACATGCTGACAGCCGGGTTCAAGAAGAGCGACCGCCAAAAAAAAGGACTGGCCGACGAGATGTCGGCAGTCCTTATACTTACAAGCTGGCTCGAAAGCCGGCCTTAGAGCTTGTTCCTTAAGATTTACGTCAGGCTATAAAGAACAGGATGACAAGCTGGGCGGCGATCACACGCATGAACATCGTCAGCGGGTAGACCGTGGAATAAGCCACGGCGGGAGCGTCGTTGTTTGCTACCTTGTTGGCGTAAGCCAGAGCCGGGGGATCGGTGTAGCTGCCGCTGAGCAGACCGCAGATCTGATAATAATTCATCTTGTAGCGTGCGCGGCCAATTATAGCCATCACAAGCTGGGGAATCATTGTAATCGCAAAACCGTATGCAACCCAAACGGCGCCCTGAGGCGTGAAGACGGTGGCGGCGAAGTCCTTGCCGGCAGCAATGCCTACCGATGCGAGGAAGAGGCAGATACCCAGTTCGCGCAGCAGCAGATTGGCCGACGAATTGGTGTAGGTAACCAGATGTATCTTATGTCCGTAGGCGCTTAGCAGGATAGCCACGATCAGAGGACCTCCTGCGAGTCCAAGCTTCATGGGCACCGTCATGCCGGGGAACTGCAAAGGTATGCTTCCCACCAGGATTCCGAGGAAAATGCCGATGAACATCGTGATGAGGTTAGGCTCGTTGAGGCGTTTCATCGAGTTGCCGAGTTTCTCGGCAAGATGGTGGATGTCGTCGAGCTTGCCCACTACCGTCACTCGGTCGCCCATCTGCAGTGTGAGTCCGGGAGTGGCCATCAGGTCGATGCCCGCACGGTTCACGCGTGTCACGTTCAGCTGATAGGCGTCGTGCAGGTGAAGCGATCCGAGCTTGGTGCCGTTGTATTCGGTGCGTGTCACCAGAATGCGGCGCGAAACTACCGGACCGCGGTCCATTTCCCATTTCTTCTCGATCTCCGGACCCAGGAAGCGGTTGAAGATCTCCGAATCCTGCTTCTTGCATACCACCAGACATACGTCGCCAAGGTGGATTTCGGTCTTCGACGTGGGGATGATTATGGTTCCGTCCGGTTTCTCGATACGCGACATCACATAGTCGGCCGAAATCAGGTTGTGAAGCTTGAACATTGTCAGGCCCGAAACCAGTTCGTTGGTCACCTTGAAGGTGACCATGGCGGGGGTAAGTTCGTCGGAATTGGATTCGGCGTCGATGGCTGCGGTTTCCTTCTCAAGATTGATGTGGAAGAAGGCCTTGAGCAGCAGCATTGTCAGGATGATGCCGATAACACCAAGGGGATATGCGGCGGCGTAACCCATCGACATTTCCTGACTCACGGCGTTGCCGTCGGGCACAATCTGCTGGAACGTCTGCTGTGCGGCACCGAGCCCCGGAGTGTTGGTGACGGCACCGCTCATGATGCCGACCAGCTGGGAGATAGAGGTGCTCCCCTCGGAGCCGCCCTGGATGAAATAGATGCCCAGCATGATGACGACATTCAGCGTGATGCCCAACAGCGCCAGGGCGTTCATCTGGATGCCTCCCTCCTTGAACGATGAGAAGAAACCGGGGCCGACCTGCATACCGATCGAAAAAATGAACAGGATAAGTCCGAACTCCCGCAGGAAATGCAGCACGTTGTCATCGACGCGGTAGCCGATATGGCCGAGCAGCAGGCCTACGAAAAGTACAAAAGTCACACCCAGCGAAACGCCGAACATCTTGATCTTTCCGAGCCAGATGCCGACGAATATCACGACCGAATAGAGCAGGATGGTGCTCGCAAGGGCCGTGTTGCCGGGTTCAAGTAGTTTGATAAGCCAATCCATGAAAGGGTAATGTTGTATATTTGTTGTTTATAGTATATAGTGTCTGTTCAGACCAGTTTGCGGTAGCGGATGCGGTGGGGAGTGTCCTGAGCGCCGTCGCGACGCTTCTTGAACTCCTCATATTCAGAGTAATTGCCCTCGAAGAAAGTGACTTTGCTGTCACCCTCGAAGGCGAGAATATGGGTCGAAATGCGGTCCAGGAACCAGCGGTCGTGACTTACGACCACGGCGCATCCCGCAAAGTTTTCCAGGCCCTCCTCAAGTGCCCGGAGAGTGTTGACGTCGATGTCGTTGGTCGGCTCGTCGAGCAGCAGCACGTTGCCTTCGCTCTTCAGCGCCATGGCCAGATGCAACCGGTTGCGCTCGCCGCCCGAAAGCACGCCGATCTTTTTCTCCTGATCGGCGCCCGTGAAATTGAACCGCGACAGGTAGGCGCGCGCGTTTACGTCGCGGCCACCCATACGGAAGCTCTCCACGCCCTGCGAAATAACTTCGTAAACGCTCTTGTCGGGGCTAAGATCCTTGTGGGTCTGGTCCACGTAGGCTATCTTGACCGTGTCTCCGACCTCGAACGTTCCCTTGTCGGCCTTCTCCAGTCCCATTATCAGGCGGAACAGTGTTGTCTTGCCCGCGCCATTGGGGCCGATCACGCCGACTATTCCGTTGCTCGGCAGCATAAAATTAAGGTCGGAGAATAGCACCTTGTCGTCATATGCCTTCTGCAGGTCGTGAGCTTCGATCACCTTGTTGCCCAGACGCGGTCCGTTGGGAATGAATATTTCGAGTTTCTCCTCGCGTTCTTTCTGGTCCTCGTTCAGCAGACGGTCATAGCTTGACAGACGGGCTTTCCCTTTGGCCTGACGGGCTTTGGGCGCCATGCGGATCCATTCGAGCTCGCGCTCCAGGGTCTTGCGCCGTTTCGAAGCCTGTTTCTCCTCCTGCTCCATGCGCTTGGTCTTCTGCTCGAGCCACGAGGAGTAATTTCCTTTCCAGGGGATACCCTCGCCGCGATCGAGCTCAAGGATCCACCCGGCCACATGGTCCAGGAAGTATCGGTCGTGCGTCACGGCGATCAAGGTGCCGGGGTATTGCTGCAGGTGCTGTTCCAGCCACTCCACCGACTCGGCGTCGAGGTGGTTGGTGGGCTCGTCGAGCAGCAGAATGTCGGGCTGCTGCAGCAGCAGACGGCACAGTGCCACACGGCGGCGTTCGCCTCCCGACAGGGTCGATATCAGCTTGTCGTCGTCGGGGCAGCGCAGCGCGTCCATGGCCCGGTCAAGCTTGTTGTCGATGTTCCAGGCATCCGCGGCGTCCAGTTTGTCCTGAAGCTCGGCCTGACGCTCGATCAGCTTGTTCATCTTGTCGGCGTCCTCCAGAACCTCCGGATCGGCGAAGGCATTGTTGACGGCGTCATATTCAGCCAGAAGGTCCATGACGGGCTTCACGCCTTCCTCAACTACCTGCCGCACCGTCTTGTCGGGGTCGAGCTTCGGGTCCTGTTCCAGATATCCCACACTGTAGCCGGGCGAGAACACCACATTGCCCTGATAGCTCTTGTCGATTCCCGCGATTATCTTCAGCAGCGTCGACTTGCCCGATCCGTTAAGACCGATGATGCCTATCTTGGCACCGTAGAAGAAGGACAGGTATATGTTTTTCAGAATTTGTTTCTGGGGCGGAACGATCTTGCTCACGCCCACCATGGAAAATATTACTTTCTTGTCGTCAGCCATATCAATGACATTGGTCCGGTCAATCAGCCGGCGGTTGTTGGAAGTTATTTGGATACGGTGCGGTAAGCGCATTTTGCCTTGCCGCGTTCCATATTGTGGAGCTTGTTGCGGATCATCTGCTTGCGGATCGGGGCGATATGATCGGTGAAGACCTCGCCGAGCAGATGGTCGTACTCATGTTGGATGATGCGTGACAGGAATCCGCTGAATTCCTGCACGTGGGGCTGGAAATTCGCGTCGACCCATTCCAGGCGCACATGTTCCACGCGTTTCACGTTTTCCGACAGGCCGGGGAGTGAGAGGCAACCTTCGGGACGGCTCACGGGATCCATGTCCTCGATAATATCGAGCTGCGGATTGATGAAGACCATCTTGGAATCCTTACATTCGGGGAAATCTTCGGCCAGCGGTGTGCCGTCGATCACGAAGACGGCTATCGATTTGCCTATCTGAGGGGCGGCCAGTCCGATTCCGTCTGAATTGTACATGGTCTCGAACATGTCGGCGATAAGTTTCTGCAGTTCCGGATAGTCCGGGGTGATATCTTCTGCTTCTTGTCTTAGTACAGGATGACCGTACAGGTATATTGGCTGAATCATTTGCGTGATTTTAAAGTACAAAATTACAGAAATTTTACGACATGAGCAAAAAGCTGTCGAGCCCAAAAAAGGCGGACATCGCCAATGACGATGTCCGCGGGAATTTCTGTCTCTCTGACGGATTATTTCTTCGAGCGGTTTCCGTAGCGGCTGCGGAACTTGTCCACGCGGCCGGCGGTGTCGACCAGCTTCTGCTTACCGGTGAAGAAGGGGTGCGAGCTACTGGTGATCTCGAGCTTTACCAGCGGATACTCTTTGCCGTCTATCTCAATTGTCTCGCGCGATGCGACTGTGGAACGGGTGATGAATGTTTCATCGTTCGACATATCCTTGAAGCACACTTCGCGGTACTCCTTGGGATGAAGATCTTTTTTCATTTTAATACTGCAGTTTATAATTACAATTAAGTTTAGCAGGTCGCGATCCCACTAATTGGCCCACAAAATTACAAAAATTCCGCGACTTGACAAAATTTCGCTAAATCACTTCCGTTTTGGACGCCCGCCTAATACCACTCCGATTCCTATTTCCAGCGAGTTGAAACCTTTTCGTATCACATGCGCCGAGGCATAAACGCGGAATAATCCCCAGAACTCACAACCAATCTTCGGTACTAACAAAAAATTATATCCATTGACAGGATAAGGATATCCTTGATCCACATGCATACGTGCAAATCCCATTCCAATGCCGGCAAAAGGATTCACGTTATGACCCTGACGGAAATTGTAGGCACCCGTAGCTGTCAACGACAGCAATGTGTTGGTCTGTCCGCCATAACAGTTTTCACTTTGTATATTGCCATGATTCACAATGGTATAATCGAATTGTAGGCCCACATCGAATGGCGTACCTTTGAAATTGTATCTTATAGCCGCACCCAACTGAAGTCCGGGTTTGGCTGTGGCGCCATGGTAGGAGTCTGCCGGAAACGGTAATCCGGCAAATAGTTCACCTTCCACGCGCTGCACCGGGTAGGGCGTGTTCCACTTCTCCGGTTTGCCGGTTTCCTGTGCCGTCATCATCGTTGATAGCATGGCGATAGCCATTATGGCGGTAATTATCCTTCTCATATGCAAGAATATTATTAAATGCAGGATAGCTTACTGCATGCGCTTTTTGCGGCCGCCAATCACGAAACCTATCCCTACATCCAGCGAGTTAAAGCCTTTCCTTATTATATGAGCCGAGGCATAGACCCGTAGGAACCCCCAGAACTCGCAGCCAATCTTCGGCACGAACAGGATATTGGTTCCTTTTACCCAATATGGCGCGTCGCCTACTACATCCATTCTTCCAACACCAATGCCTATTCCGGCAAACGGATTCACCTTGTGGCCCTGACGGAAGTTGTAGGCACCGGTAGCCGTCAAGGATAATATGCGGTTCGTCTGGCTTTCCGGGTATTGGCCGGTGACGGGAATGTCGCGTTGTACGGTCGTGAATGCGACTTGCAGACCGAAGTCGAAAGGACTGTTGGGGAAATTGTACCTCAGTGCGAGACCAAACTCCATACTGGCCTTTGCCGTGGCGTGATGGTAGGAGTCGGCCGGAAAAGAGAATCCTGCAAAAACTTCGCCCTCCACTGCTTGCACCGGATAAGGAGTATTCCATTTCTCAACCACGTTTTCTTCCTGCGCAAACAACGGCTGCGACATAAGCACTATCGCCACCAGACAGTATATGACCTGCTTCATATGTGTGAAGTTAATTTTAATATAGTTCGTACTAAAATCCCGAATGCAATACAGACTGAAAATTCATCGCATATTGGCATCGATGATGCCGCTTTAGTACAGACACGATTTTGAAGGACATACATTATATACCAAAGAGATACATAACATGCTGTGGCGATGATGTATAGCTGAGTAGGGACATCACTTCGCGATGTTTGATTTGCAATACGTATATATCACATACAGCTAAACATCGCGAAGCGATGTCCCTACTCAGCTATGTTGAAATGCCAATTAATGTCCTTTAATAAAAATTGCGCCGGGATTTCCGAATCCCGGCGCAATATATGAATTGAAATCTATCAATTATTCGAATTCAATCAGGGGCTGGTTGGTGGCGATTACGTCCCCTTCGTTTACCAGTACGCGTTTCACGACACCCTCCATATCGCTGGCCAGGTCGTTCTCCATCTTCATGGCTTCGTAAACGAGCACGATGTCACCGATCTTGATTTTCTGACCCGGCTTGGCTTTGATTTCAATTACCGAACCACCCATGGGTGCCTTGAATGTCGGACCTGTGATCTCGACGGTCTCTTTGGGAGCTTCGGCCTTTTCCTCAGCCTTTACCTCAGCTTTGGGAGCGTCGGTCTTTGTGGCTTCATATTCGGCTTTGCGCTTGTTCTTCAGGAAGGTCTGAGCCACTGCCGGCAGCAGTTCGAGAAGCAGGTATTCCTCATCGTTCTGAGCCAGTTTCACGCCGCCGTATTCGGGAAGTTCGGGATTGGCGGGAGCCTTGAATGTCGATGTGTCGTAGGGAGTCTCGACGGGCGAACCGGTAATCTTCTCACGGAACGCAGGATCAACGGGCACGGGAGTGTGGCCGTATTCACCCTTGACGAGGGCGGTAAACTGGTTGCTCGGCGTGGAGTAGTCGGGTTTGCCGTTGCGGCGGTCCATGGCCAGCGACACGGCCTGCGAGCCGACAATCTGGCTGGTGGGCGTTACCAGGGGCACCAGGCCGGCGTCGCGGCGCACCTTGGGAATCAGCTTCATGGCCTCGTCAAGCAGATCTTCGGCTTTGAGGGCGCGCAGATTGGCGACCATGTTGGAGTACATGCCGCCCGGCACCTCGGCGTTCTTGACAAGCTCGTTGGGTTTCGGGAATCCGAAGTAAGCCTCGATCTTATGGCAGGCGTCGAGCAGCGTGGGCTCGTCGCAGGCCTTGGCAGCTGCGATGGCGCGATCGAACTCGGCGTCGATCTCAGAGGGCATGTTCTTGTAATACTCGTCGAAGTCGTTGGGCCAGTTGTTCTTGTTGAGGTCGAAATCGGCCAGTGCTTTACGTGCGTTGACCAGCTCTTTGCGGATCTTGGCAACGGCCTCCATGTTGACATCCAGCGTCACGCCCAGCTTCTGGCAGAAGATCCATACCAGCTCGATGGCCGGTGCTGCGGAACCGCCGCCGAACCACCAGATGTTGGTGTCGATGATGTCGACGTCCTTGATGATGGCCGTCAGCACGGATGCCAGACCATAACCCGGTGTGCAGTGCGTATGGAAGTCAACGGGAACATTCAGAGCGGCTTTCATCTTGGGCATCAGCGAATAGATGCGGGCAGGATTTACCAGACCGGCCATGTCCTTGAGCGTCACCATCTTGGCGCCCAGGTTCTCCATGTTCTTTGCCAGGTTGACAAAGTATTCGTCGGTAAATATCTGCTCAGGTGTCTCTTCCTCCTCTTTCTTGCCGAAGAGCTTGGCGAAGAATCCTTTCTTCACTTCAGCTTTGGGTTCCGGTTTGGGATCGACGGTGTAGCAGACGGCCGTGTCGGCGATGCCGCCGAGTTCGTTGATCATCTTGACCGACGAGCGGATGTTGTCGATGTCGTTGAGGGCGTCGAAGATACGCATTATGTTCAGGCCGTTCTTGATGGCTTCCTTGTAGAAACCTTCGAGCACGCTGTCGGGGTAGGGAACGTAACCGAACAGGTTGCGACCGCGCGACAGTGCCGACAGAAGCGAGATGCCCTTCATCTCTTTCGAGCATGCGCGCAGACGATCCCAGGGCGATTCACCCAGGTAGCGCATCACGGAGTCGGGAACTGCTCCTCCCCACACCTCCATGATGTAGAACTTCGCCTCCTTGTAGAGCGGCAGAAGCCTGTCGATATTTTCCTGTTTCATACGGGTGGCGAACAGCGACTGCTGGCCGTCACGCAGAGTAAGATCTCTGACTTTTAGAACCTTTGTCATAACTCTTATCTTTGGACCCCGTTCCGAAAAATATGTTTCACAAGTTGCAGATTTTCTGAACGGAATCTGTTTGTATTATCAGCTTACGGGCTGTTTTTTAATCTCTGGCATTAACAAATCTGATTTATCGGAGTCTTAGTCAAACACACCGGCTCCGGTTTCCGATTCTTCGACGTACGAGGTATGTACCACAGGTCCTTCGCCATTGTTGCAAGGAGAGAAACCGTCGGGGAATTCAAATTTGGTATCCTGGGAATATGGTAATTTCTTATCTGAGTAAACTTTCTTCATGAAGAGACCGTAGATGGGGAGTGCAGCCCGGGCACCCTGGCCGAAGGCCATGGAGTTGAAGTGGATGTAACGCTCCTCGCCGCCTACCCACACGCCGGTCACCAGGTCGGGCGTGAACGCCATGAACCATGAGTCGGAGTTGGAGTTGGTCGTACCGGTCTTTCCGCCCATTTCGGCTGAGATTCCGTAACGGCTGCGCAGGCTTGCGCCCGTACCGCTGTCTACTACGTTAAGCAGTATCGAGACAATCTTGTAATAGGCGTCCTCGCTCATCACCTCCGTGCGGTGGGGCACCGCCGAATAAATCATATTGCCCTGATTGTCCTCGATGCGGGTCACCAGTACGGGATCGACGCGGATTCCACGGTTGGCGAATGCCGTGAAGGCGCCTACCATCTGTCCCACAGGCACATCTACAGTCCCGAGGCACAACGGCAATACCGGATCGATATAGCCCGTGATTCCGAACATGCGCATCTTGTTGGCAAGCGCGCCGGGTGTAAGCTCGTTGACCAGTCGGGCGGATATCCAGTTGTTCGAGTTGGTCAGCGCCCACCGCAGGTCGACCATCTCGCCCACGCGTGCGCGGCTGGAATTTCGGGGCGCCCAGTTGCCGAACACCGGCTGCGTGTTGCTGAACATCGAGCAGGGCGTATAGTCCTGTTCCATGGCCAGCGTGTAGAGGAACGGCTTGGCCGTCGATCCGATCTGACGTTTTCCACGCGACACCATATCGTACTGGAAGTGTGCGAAATCGGGTCCTCCCACATATGCCTTGACGAATCCGCTGGCCGGGTCCATGCTCATGATTCCCGTGCGCAGAATGGTCTTCATATAGAGCAGCGAGTCGTAAGGGGTCATCTTGACGGTTTTAGTACCGGGTACGATCCTCGTCACTTTTTTGCCGTTTTCCTTGGTGGTCTTGCGTACATAGGCAAATACGTCCATCGTATAGGGCGTATGGAACTCGCGCATTATCTCCTCCTCGGATGATCCCGAGGCCTTCATGGTGCGCCAGCGCTCGGTCTGCCGCAGTGCGTTCTTGATAAGTTTCTGTACGCCCTGGGCGCTGAGCTCGTTGGGATTGGTGGTATAAGGCCCCGTGCGCGATCCTCTTTTCTCGTTCTCGAACGCCGGCTGCAGATAGCCTCCGAGATGCTCGTAAACAGCCTCTTCGGCATAACGCTGCATCGTCAGGTCGATCGGCGTGTAGATCTTCAGTCCGTCGGTGTAGAGGTCGTAATAACTGCCGTCGGGCTTCGGATTTTTCAATATCCATCCGTACAGCGGATTCTCCTCCCAGGCGGTGGAGTCGGTGTTGTATGCTCCCATGGCCACATGATAGGCTGCCAGGGTGCTGTAGTCCGAACGTTTGGGACGTTCCGGCTTTTTAGCAGTCATCAGGCGCCTGATCTCCTCGCGCAGATAGGGTGCGACACCCTGCTTATGGTCTACCTTATGATAGTCCAGACCGAGCGGCAGCTGCGACAGCGAGTCGCATTCCGCCTGGGTCAGAAAACCGGCCTTGACCATTTGCTCGAACACTGTGTTGCGGCGCGACAATGTCCTCTCTTCGTGACGAAGAGGATTGTAATAGCTCGGATTCTTAAGCATTCCCACCAGCATCGCGGCTTCCTGAATGTTCAGGTCGCGGGGCTCCTTGCCGAAATATACGTTGGCCGCTGTCTTGATGCCCACGGCGTTGTGGAGGAAGTCGAACCGGTTGAGGTACATGTTCACAATCTCGTCCTTGGTGTAGAACCGCTCGAGTTTGACGGCGATCATCCACTCGATCGGTTTTTGCAGGGCGCGTTTCACAATGTTCGACGACGGTTGGGAATAAAGCTGCTTGGCAAGCTGCTGGGTAATGGTCGAGGCTCCGCCCGCAGATTTGTCGCCCATTATCAGGGTTTTGACCATCGTTCGGCCCAGAGCCTTGAAATCTATGCCCGAATGTTCGCGGAAACGTACGTCCTCGGTGGCTACCAGTGCGTTGATCACGTGTGGCGAGATGCCGTTGTAGTCGGTGTAGACACGGTTGCCCGTGCCCTGAAAATACCGGCCCATCTCGGTGCCGTCGGACGCATATACCAGCGATGCCAGTTTGTCGTGGGGGTCCTCCAGTTCCTCGACGGGGGGCATGTAGCCGATTACTCCGTTATAGATCAGGAGCATCATCAGGACAATGAAGAAGCCGAGACTCAGGAAACAGATCCAGAGCCACTGCACAAACTTTCTGTTACGAAGACGGCGTTTCGCCGCCTTTGGGTCGAACCCGTCGGGACTGTCTATATTGTATAAATTATCGTCTTTAGCCATACGCATCAGTCAAAACGATATGCAAAGATAATATCTTTTTTTTGAATATCCTTGATTTCTGTCCCGGAATAGTTAAAAAGCACCCTCAACCAGCAATTGGTTATGTCCCGTTCCTTAGTTGTTCTTTTTTTTCTGAACCGAGAATCCGAACTTGCCGATCATTTCGCCAAGGGCGTAGTAATGGCCGTGCACATAGGCCAGCAGTCCGGACTTTTCGAGCATGAACCGTCCCGTTTCAGGGTCCATGAAGCGTGAGTCGGCGCGGACATTGACAACTTCGGCTATGATCATCGTATGCGTACCGAGATCCATTGTCTGCCGCACGCGGCACTCGATGCTGAGGGGACTTTGCTCGATTGTGGGCGACGCCACCCTGACGCCGGGCAGCGGAGTCAGACCTGTTTCCTTCCATTTATCGTATTCCGCTCCCGAGCGTACGCCGCACCAGTCGACGGCATGCGCCATCTCGACTGTAGTGAGGTTGACGGTGAATTCCATGTTCCGCATCAATATCGGGAACGAATGACGTTCCGGACGTACGGAAATCGAGAGCATGGCGGGATCCGAACAGATGGTGCCGATCCATGCCACGGTGAGCGGATTCCACTCCTCGGGAGTGGATCCGACGGTTATTAGCGCTGCCGGCACAGGGTAGACCATCGTGCCCGGTCTCCAATCAATCTTTGACATTGTACGGGTAAAATTATGTAACGGTTAATAGAAAGGGAGGGTGTCGGTCGTGACATCCTCCCTCCGTTAATGCTTATTGTTCAGACTGATTCGATTATGCCACGCCCAGGTCTTTGAGCACCTGGTCAATGTGGGCCTCGGCTTTCTTAACAGTAGCCTCGTAGTCGGCCTTGTCCTTCATGTCTTCGCGGATCTCGACGTAGAACTTGATCTTCGGCTCCGTTCCCGAAGGACGGATAGATACCTTGTCGCCCGATTCGGTGAAGAACTGCAGCACGTTGCTCGTGGTCGGGAAGTCGAGTTTTGTAACCGATCCGTCCTTGAGGTTGCGGCAGTTCAGGTCGCTGTAGTCCTTGATGCATGTGATCGGGCTTCCGGCCAATTCCTTGGGAGGATTCTCGCGGAAGTTCTTCATCATGGCTACGATTTCTTCGGCGCCCGTCTTGCCGGGACGAACCACGCTGACGCCACGTTCGCGCGAGAAGCCGTACTGTGCGTAGATGTCAACAACCACATCGTAGAGGCTCATACCCTTGTCGGCTGCCCATGCGGCGCACTCGGCTATCAGCGAGTTGGCTGAAATGGAGTCCTTGTCGCGTACGAAGGTCTCGGCCAGGAAGCCGTAGCTCTCCTCGCCGCCGCCCAGGTAACGGCCGGTCGCTTCCATGTCGCGCATCACGTTGGCGATCCACTTGAAGCCCGTGTAGCAGTCGAAACATCTTACCCTGTTGGCATCTGCTATACGCTTGATGGTCTCGGTGGTCACGATGGTCTTCACTACATATTCATTACCGTTCATGGCCTTGTTTTCCAAGTTCTTGGTGATGATGTAGTAGATCAGAAGCATGCATATCTGGTTACCATTGATCAACTGGTAGTTGCCTTCGCGGTCGCGAACCACCAGGCCGATACGGTCGGCGTCCGGGTCGGAGGCCAGAACGATGCTTGCGCCTGTTTCCTTTGCTTTGGCAACAGCCATCGCCATTGCCGATGCGTTCTCGGGGTTGGGCGATACGACAGTGGGGAAGTCGCCGCTCTGAACATCCTGTTCGGGTACGTGGATCACGTTCTCGAAGCCCCAGAGTTTCAGCGAGTCGTACATCAGTCGCTTGCCGGTACCGTGGATAGGAGTGTAGACGATCTTCATGTCCTTGTGGCGGTGGTCGGCTTCGGGATCAAGGCTCAGCGTATGGATGTCGGCCAGGAACTGCTCGTCGATATCCTTGCCGATGGCCTGAATCAGATCCTTATTAGGTTCCCATTTCACCTGGTCGAGGCTTGTGATGGCGTTCACATATTCAATGGTCTTGACATCGTGGGGGGCGATCATCTGGGCGCCGTCGCTCCAATAGGCTTTGTAGCCGTTGTACTCCTTGGGGTTGTGGCTGGCCGTGATCATCACACCACTCTGGCAACCCAGCTTGCGGATGGCGTAGCTTACCTCCGGAGTGGGGCAAGGTCCGTCGAACAAATATACTTTGATGCCGTTGGCCGAGAAAATGTCGGCTGAGAGCTCGGCAAACTCGCGACTGCGGTGCCTTACGTCGTGTCCGATGGCTACGCTGATCTGGGGAAGCTCCTTGAAGCAGTCCTTCAGGTAATTGGCCAGTCCCTGTGTGGCAGAGCCAACCGTATAACGGTTCATGCGGTTAGTTCCCGTTCCCATGATGCCGCGAAGTCCGCCTGTGCCGAATTCAAGATCACGGTAGAATGCTTCGATAAGTGGAGTCTTATCCTCGGCTTCCAACATCGCTTTTACTTCTTTGCGTGTCTCTTCGTCATAGTCGGGGCCAAGCCATGCCTCAGCACGCTTGGTTACTTCCTGCAATAATTTTTCGTTGCTCATATCGGGTTATAAATTAGTTTCCATGGCTGGACCCCGGCCTGATGACCGCAGGTCCTCTTATTCTCAAACACAAAATTAATGATTTTTGCCATATATTTAACCTATTATTGCAAATTTTAATAGAAAAGTCCCGAATATTCCCATATTACTGACTATTTTTGTGGCATGAAACCGGATTTAGCTTACATCAAGGACCGATTCCGTTACTTCAACTCCCGAATCTTCGGCAGTCGGTTGCCGGAACCCAAGATCCAGATCTCGGATGCTGCCACGCATGCGGGCATGTTCATAGGAAAGTACCGGGCCGACGGCTATCCTGTGACCGTTCCGCTGGAGTGCTGCATACGTATAAGCCGACGGCATGATCTGGAGCCCACCGAACTCGACGATGTGCTGATTCATGAGATGATACATTATTGGTTATGGTACAACAACAAGCGGGACACGGCCCCGCACGGTGTGATGTTCCGACACCTCATGAATGAAATCAACCGCCGCTTCTCACGTCACATCACGGTGAGCCATCGCATCACCGCAGAGACGCGCGACAGCGACAGGAAGGTAAAGCCGCATTACATCCTCGTAACGCGCTGGAAAGATGGCACCGAGGGACTTACTCCGATGGCCCGGACACGTATCTTCGAGATGCACGATGCCTTTCTACGCAATCCCGAGGTCGTGGAGATGAAATGGTATTTCTCGACCGATCCATATTTCAACCGTTTCCGCAGCTTCCAGACCCCCAAGTACTATCTCCTCTCCGACGAGATGCGCGGCATTCTCGCCAATGCCACTCCCTGTACCTGCGACGGCCACAAATTCTGTCCCCAATAAATACACCTTGTTGTATCCTGTTGTATTATGCCGTTTTGCTGTTTGAGAAAATATTTGTAAATTTGCATTAAGTGTGGGGCGCTAAAATGAAGATGATATGATAATGTCGATGACCGGCTACGGCCGCGGGGTGGGGAAGAGCGACAACCGGACTGTTACGGTGGAACTGAAGTCGCTGAACAGCAAGCAACTGGATCTGCAGGTGCGCATGCCGCAGACCATGCGGGAATTTGAAGTGGAACTGCGCAACATGGTTTCGACGTCGCTCGAAAGAGGCAAGGTCGAGATGACGGTGAGCGAGGAGCTGACCGGAAAATCTCTTGGCGCAAGTTTCGACGCCGAGGCAATCTCCAATTACAAACAGCAGATCGAGGCGCTGAGCGCAAAGGTCGGAATCCCCGAGCCTTCCGACTGGTACGCCGTGCTGCTGCGGCTTCCGGACGCCATGAAGCAGTCGCCCGTACAGTTTGACGACGATGACAGCCGTGCGTTGATGCAAGCCGCCTCAGGTGCCGTTGAGGCAATCTGCGCGTTCCGCCTGGCCGAAGGCCGCAAACTCTACAATTTCTTCAAAGGGAAAATCAATGCCTTGTTCGGACTCCTCGCCGAGGTTGATCCTTACGAGGCCGAGCGCGTGCCGAAGATCAAAGCCCGTCTCGAAGACCAGCTTGCCCGTCTCGACTCGATCGAATACGACAAGGGTCGCCTGGAACAGGAAATGATCTTCTATATCGAGAAACTCGACATTACCGAGGAAAAGACCCGGCTCCGCGCTCATCTCAACTACTTTCTTGAGACCATGGGCGGTGATGACGATACCACCGGTGTGGGCCAGGGCAAGAAACTTGGATTTATCGCCCAGGAGATGGGTCGCGAGATCAATACCCTCGGATCAAAGAGCAATCATGCCGAGCTGCAGAAAGTCGTGGTCCGCATGAAGGATGAGCTTGAGCAGATCAAGGAGCAGGTGCTCAACGTATTGTGATATTTGAATCCCGCAAGTGGTATGAAGAACGGAAAGATAATAGTGCTGTCGGCGCCGTCGGGCACCGGCAAGTCGACGATAATCGGCCACCTCATGCAGCGTCCGGATCTGAAGCTCGGTTTTTCGGTTTCGGCCACGAGCCGCAAGCCCCGCGGAGCCGAGCGCGACGGGGTGGATTATTATTTCCTCACTCCCGAGGAGTTCGGGCGCAAGGTCGAGGCCGGAGATTTCGTGGAATGGGCCGAGGTATATGCCGGCACGCGCTACGGCACGTTGGCGTCGGAAGTGGAGCGCGTTACGGGCCGCGGCGACAACCTGATAATGGATATCGATGTCGAAGGTGCCATGAACGTCAAGAAACGTTACGGCGCGCGGGCGCTGACAATATTTGTCGAGCCGCCGAGCCTCGCTGTCCTGGAGCAGCGGCTGTGCGACCGCAATACCGATGACGAGGATTCGATACGGCGCCGCCTTGACAAGGCCGAGTATGAGATGGGCTTCGCTCCCCGCTACGACCTGCGTGTGGTCAATGACAATCTTGACGAGGCTGTGGACCGCATAGCCGACGCCATAGC
>JAQXIE010000060.1 GCA_029007645.1 Bacteroidales bacterium | reverse complement strand
GCCTCCAATACTGTCGTGATGGTCGAGACGGTGCGCCGGCTTGTCGTCGCCATGGATGCCGAGGACATGCACTTCCCGTTGCATCTGGGCGTTACAGAGGCCGGAGATGCCGAGGATGGTCGCATCAAGAGCGCGGCAGGTATCGGAGCGCTCCTCGCCGAGGGTATCGGCGACACCATCAGGGTGTCGCTCAGCGAACCGCCTGAAAACGAGGTGCCCGTGGCCCGGATGCTTCGCGACTATATCACGGCCCGCGACGGACATGCGTGGATCGACGAGCCGGACAAGGTGCTTCCCGGCGCCGCCCGCGACTATGCCGAACGTTATGACGGCACACTGCCCGAAGGTACGAATGTTGTGGCATGGCACGCCGACCATCCCGCCGATTCATCCAATCTGATCGAACTCTCGGCCCAGGGTCCCAATCCAGTGGGCGCCATGGCTGCGGCTATCGACAATTATGTGACCGCCGGCGGACGTCAGCCCGTGCTGATGCGTCTGGAATACGACTGCGCCGACCTCGACGAACTGCGCGTGAAAAGCGCGGCCGATTTCGGCGCTCTCCTGCTGAACGGTTACGGCGGCGGCATCCGTGTGGATGATCCCCATTTCGACGACGACACGCTGGGACAGCTCGAACTCGATATACTGCAGGCCGTGCGTCTGCGCACCAGCAAAACGGAATATATCTCCTGTCCCGGATGCGGACGTACGCTGTTCGACCTCCAGTCGACCCTGCGTCAGGTCAAGGAGGCTACTTCGCATCTGAAGGGTCTCAAGATCGGCGTGATGGGATGCATCGTGAACGGTCCCGGCGAGATGGCCGATGCCGATTACGGATATGTCGGCGCCGGCCCCGGCCGCGTCAGCATATATCGCGGCAAGGAATGCGTGATCAAGAATATTCCCGCGGCCGAGGCGCTGCCACGGCTTCTCGAACTTATCGGACAATAAGGCACGATGCCTAAAGAAACCGACCGGCTTATCAAGGCCGGTCGGCGTATATTTGACGCTGCTGAATCAGCGCGGTGTAATCGAGAAAGTGATTGTGCCGCGCGCTTCGGGAGCGTCCGGTTTTACGGACCATCTGGCGGCCCGGGCGGCGGCTTCGCAAGCACGGCGGATATCGGCGGAAGCGCCTCCGCGGGCGCGTGCCGATGTCACATTGCCCTGAGCGTTGATGGTTACGGCAACAACGACCGTAACCTTATGCCGCAGCGACACCTGCGGTTTGGGACAGCCTTTGAACACGCGGCCTTCGGCCACGCCGCTGATGCCGGTCCCGGAGCCTCCGGCGCCGGTCGCGCCGCTACTTCCGGTCTTTGAGCCGTTCTTACCCTGGAATCCTTTGGCTACGGTGCTCGTCACCTTTTTTTTCTCCTCGTCGGTCACGGTCGGTTCGGTGGCCTTGACGGGCCGCTCTTTGCGGGAGGTGATGCGCTTGTCTTCCTGCGGCGCGGGCTTGGGATTCTCTCCCTTGGCGACTTTGCGTGTATTGTCGACCACATCCTTTTCGGGTTCCCCTTTGACGGCCGGGGCCGGAGCGTCATGTTTCACGGCATCCGGTTCGCCGAGCTCCTGAAGCAGCTCGGGTTCGATAAACTGTTCCTCCTCGTCCTGGAGAAGTCCGATTTCGGGCTGCGATTCCTGCGCCATGTCGCGCAGGGGATAGGACATGTGTCCGAAAACGAGCAGCAGGAGGAGCAACAGGGCGGCGACCAGCGTGATTGCGCCGGCTGTCAGGGAGTCCCTGCGCTCGCGTGGGGTCATGGTTTCACCTCCTTTGCCGAGGTGGAGAGCACCATATGAAGGTTGCGACGGGCGGCGAGGTCAAGCACTTCCACGACGCGGGCGTAGCGGACCGTGCTGTCGGCATAAAGGGCGACGGCGCGGGTGGAGTCGGCTGCCTGGACTGCGGTAAGTTCCCGGTCGAGCGCCTCGATGTTGACGGGCTTGGGAATGGACAGCACGTTGGTGCTGTCGTTGCGGTCCACCACGATATAAAGGTTGTTGTCGGCATCGATGTATACCTCGGTCAGCGGCTTCAGAGTGGTCTGCTCCGAACTCTGGGGGAGGTTGACGTCGATGGCGCCGGGAAAGATTATGGTGCTGGTGACCATAAAGAATATCAACAGCAGGAAGATGACGTCGGTCATCGAGGACATCGAGAAGGTGTCGAGCTGCTGGAAATTTCTTTTCAGGGCCATGGCTTGTCAGTTGGCGGGTTCGTTAAGGATATCCATAAACTCCATGGTGCCGGCTTCGAGACGGTTCATGACGGAGTTGATGCGTGCGGTCAGGAAGTTGTAGGCGAATAGGGCGATGATGCCGACGATAAGACCGGCGACTGTCGTGACGAGTGCCTGATAGATACCCGACGAGAGGAGGGTGATGTTGGCGGCGGTTCCGGCACTGGCCAGCGAGTAGAAGGCCTGGATCATGCCGACGACCGTACCCAGGAAACCGAGCATGGGAGCGCCGGCGGCGGTAGTCGAAAGCCAGGGAAGGCCTTTGGCCAGGTTGGCCACTTCGATGTTGCCGGTGTTCTCGATGGCCACGAGGATGTCGTTCATCGGACGGCCGATGCGCGAGATGCCCTTGGCCACGAGGCGGCTGTAAGGGGAGTCGGTTTTTTTGCAGAGATTGGCGGCGGACTCGATATCGCCGTCATGCACGCAGTCGCGGATGCGGTCCATGAAGGAATTGTCGCGGCGTGCCGCGCGGTTTATCACGATGCAGCGCTCGGTGAACACATAAATTACCACAAGCAGAAGAATGGCGAGCGGAATCATGATATATCCGCCATCCATTATAAGACTCCAGAAAGACATACCTATTTTATCAATTAGCAATTTTTAATTAGCAAGTTTCAATTTTCAATGCGTCGAGGTATTGTTTTATTGTTTCTTTGATGCCGAGATAGAGGGCGTCGGACACAATGGCGTGGCCGATGCTGACTTCGTCGAGCTGAGGCAACGACCGGGCGAAGAAGCGTAGGTTGTGCCGGTTCAGGTCATGGCCGGCATTGACGCCCAGGCCGCATTCCACGGCTTTTTCGGCGGCCGTGACGAAGGGACGTACAGCGGCCTCGCGGTCGGTGTCATAGTGGTCGGCGTATGGTTTGGTGTACAGTTCCACGCGGTCGGCTCCGACAGCCGCGGCGGCTTCAACCTGGGCCGGGTCGGCATCGACAAAGATGGACACGCGGATGCCCGCGGTCTGCAGGCGTGACGTGATCTGGCGCAGGAATCCGTAATTGTTGACAACGTCCCAACCGGCGCTGCTGGTGATCTGTTCGGGACTGTCGGGCACAAGAGTGGCCTGCGCGGGACGCACTTCCAGCACAATCTCCATAAACCGGTCGTCGGGATAACCCTCGATATTGAATTCGGTCGTCAGCAACGGCTTGAGAAGTTCCACATCGCGTCGGGTGATGTGACGCTCGTCGGGCCGGGGATGGACGGTGATCCCCTCGGCGCCGTATGCCTCGCAATCGCGGGCAAACTGCTGGACGTCGGGCACATTCTCGCCACGCGCGTTGCGCAGGGTGGCTACCTTATTGATGTTTACACTTAATCTGGTCATATAGAAGTTGTCTAAACTAATTTACGTTTTATAAATAATCTGAAGAAGTTTAAACTTTATGGCAATCTTTATTAATCTTTTGGGTGTCTTTCTCCGCTCTCATCGGCACCGACCGAAAGGTCGCTGCCTCTTCGATCGAAGAAATCCACTCCAAAATATTAATAAATCTTACCATAAAAATTAGTTTAGACAACTTCGTTTAAAAAAAGTTCTAAAAGCACTTTTTTTACAGGAAAATGCAAATTCGGCATGTTTTTTGTATCTTTGTGACCTGTCGGGACGTT
>JAQXIE010000059.1 GCA_029007645.1 Bacteroidales bacterium | reverse complement strand
CCGGCTGATGATTTAACATTGAAGAAGCCCAGGTTGTTCTCGTAGGTCTGCAGTTCGCTGCGGCGTGCCTCGAGAGCGCGCTGCAGTTTTTCCTGCTCGCTGTTCACCTTCTGGCCGTCGCCGCGCATCTTGCCTACACGGTCCTGCCAGTTGCTCATGCGCTGGCGGCTCTCACGTTCGGAATACGTATTGTAGAGCAGGTCGCACACTTCGCGGTATTCCTTGTAGAGCTGGTCCTTGACCTTCATAGGCACATAACCGATAGCGTTGTATGCGGTCTGAAGCTCCTTGACCTGGCCGATCACTTCGCGACGGTCGCCGTCGAGCGGCAGAGCCTTCAGTTTGGCTATGATGTCGCGCTTAGCCTCGAGATTGGCGTTCTCCTCGCGGCGACGCTCCTTGTTCTGACGTTTGCGCTCGTCGAAGAAGTAATTGCATGCCGTGGTGAAGCGCTTCCACACTTCGTCGCTCTGTTTGCGCGGCACGGCGCCTATCGACTTCCATTCGGCCTGAAGTTTCACTACCTCATCGGTAGGATTCTTGACATCGGTATTGTCCTTCAGGGCCTCGGCACGCTCGCACAGAGCAATCTTCTTGGCCAGATTCTCGTTGAAACTGTCGCGCGTGGCATGGAAGAATGCGGTTTTGGCCGTAAAGAAATCGTCGCATGCCTTGCGGAAGCGGGCATAGAGTGTGGTATTTGTTTTTTTGCTGGCATAGCCGTACTCCTTCCACTTCTTCTGCAGTGCGATGATCCGGTCGGTCATCTCGTTCCACGCGGCGAAGCTCTTGCAACCGCTCCAGTCGATGCCCTCGATTTCTTCGCAGAGCTTGGTCTTGGCATCCTCATTGGCCTTCTCCTCGGCCTTGCGCTGCTCGAAATAGGCCTGATGACGGCGGTTAACAACCGCCGATGCCTCACGGAACTCCTCCCAGATGCTTTCGCGCACATCCTTGGCCACCGGTCCGATGTTGCGCCATTCGTCGTGCAATGTCTGCAGCTTGCGGAATGCCTGGATCGGGTCGTTGACGTTCTCAAGCGATTTAGCCTCCTCGATCAGCGCGCGTTTTGCCTCCAGATTCTTCTTGAAATCCAGGTCGCGAAGCTCTTTGTTCATCTTCAGATGATCGTAATATTCCTCGCTGACCGTCTGGAATTCTTTCCAGATATCGTTCTCGGCCGACGGGGGGACATCCTTGATGGCGCGGAAATCCTGCTGGAGTTTCTGGAACTCGGTGAATTTCACGTTGACGTTGTCGATATCGCCGGCGATGCCACGCATCTGGTCCAGAATAGCCTTTTTCTGATCGAGATTGGCAAGACGTCTGGCTTCGTCGGCCGCCAGATAAGCCTGACGGCGCTCCTTGAACCGGCTGTAGAGCTCGCCGAACTCATTTTCGATCATATCGGGCTGAGATACAAAAGCCTCCGGGGCGTTGCCCGCCTCGACGTATTCGTTGAGCTCATTCATGCGCTCGCGGCTGCGCAGGGCGTAAAACGCCTGCTTCATCGCCGTCACTTCGCGATGGCTCTCCATCTTGTCGTTTGCCAATATCTCCTTCAGCGCCGCCAGCAGCTCCTCCTTGCTCATGCTGTGCACATTGCGCTGCGGTTCCTCTTCCTGACTCGAAGGCTGCAACTCATCCGTTGCCTCCGACAGTGCTTCCGCCGGTGATTCATTTTCTACACATGTCTCGCTGATGGCTGCACCTTCCGGTGCGCAGAGTTCGGCGCCCTCTTCAGGGGCTACCTTCTTGTCAAGTTCATCCATTGTTAAGTCTGTTATGTGCCGCTTTTTATCTGCGGCCCTTTTTCATTGCTCAAAAATAGCTATTTTGTTCTATTCGGCAAAATTTAAAGTTAATTTTCTTTATAGTCTTCGATAATAGCCTTGATAATTCTTGCCGAATCGGGCTGTTCGGGGCGGTCACCGCGCATCGTGGGCACGCTCTGCAATTTCTCCACAACGTCCATTCCGTCCACGACCTCGCCAAATACCGTATATTGGCTGTCGAGATGAGGAGCGCCGCCGATTGTCTCATAATCTTTGGCCATATCTGCGGGCAGAGGCTCCACGGGCACGCTCTTTTCGACTTCGTCGATCAGTTTCAGACGCAATTGTTCGAGTCCGGTCGTATCGCGGGCTGCCTGCAGCTGCTCGATCTGAGCGCGGTCGCGCTCGCAGATGTCCCGGAACAGGTTCTGGCGTTTGCGCATTACGAGTCGCGCAGCCATCTGCTCCAGATCGGCGGCGCTCTGCTTCTGTCCCGTCACTATGTAAAACTGCGAACCCGAGCTGGCTCGCTGCGGATTGACCGCATCGCCGGTACGCGCCGCAGCTACCGCCCCATATTTATGATAATGCTTCGGGTATACGATTTCAGCAGGTACGGTATATCCAGGATCTCCGCTGCCCAGTTCGGCGCCATTGCTTTTCTTTGAATTCTGATCGCCAGTCTGGATCATGAAGTCGCGGATGATGCGGTGGAATGTCACTCCGTCATAGAAGCCTTCCTTGACGAGTTTGACGAAATTGTCGCGATGCCGCGGGGTGTCATCATATAGCCGGATGCGTATCGGACCGGCCGATGTCTCGAGTCTTACTGTAACGTTTTCCATTTTCTTTTCCTGTTCGGGCCCGGCGGTGACGCTCTTGATTACAGCACCGGTCTGCTCAACCGGTTTCGCGGCGCGGGCTTTTCGAGGCCGTACCCGACCCGATGCCCCGGCCATAGCCGATATAAACGCCAACACCAATATGGCCGCTATCGAAAATCTGCGCATCATATGCCGGATCAATTCAAATCACATGGCCTCGAGTTCGGGATGCATGCGACGGTAGATGCGACGGAAATTATTGTCGCTGGCACGCAGTTCCTCGACCCGCTGCTCATAATCCGCACCCCAGATAGCCTCCAGCAATGACCCTATATATCTGCGCTCACGGTCGCGTTCTATGGCGGCTTCGATCAACGGAGTAAGCCAAGGCTCGAAGTACTCCCTGTCGACGGCCGACAGATAACGGGCCGTACTGGCCAGAAACTGGCCGGTCGTATCGACCTGCTTCAACTCCTCGATCAATTCTTTAAGTCCGGCGCCACGGCTCTCGGCCTGGTCTACGATCCGCTCATATACGGACATTCCCCGGTTCTCTGTGCTGTTATTGTTTTCTTCCATGCTGGTCTTCTCCCACAATTTATACCCCCTGTCGACCTGTTTTTGCCGACTTTCTGAATTGCAAAAATAGACAAAATATCGTAACTTTGGTCAGTTTTATTGATTTTTTATTACGCCACGGCGCGCAACCCACATGCCGGCAACACATTAATAAGCTGAGTATATGCCTTTTAATAATAGCCATACCAATCCCGACAAGAAATCTTCCCAAACATTTCCGATAGTGGTTATCGGACGTCAATTCGGTTGTGGAGGGCGAGAGATCGGTCGATTGATAGCCAAACGACTGAACGCAGGTTATTATGACAAGACGCTGCTGTCGAAAACGGCGCAGAGTCTGGGGTTCGATATCTCGATCTTCGATTCGGCCGATGAGAAACGGCCTTCGTGGCTGCGTTCTCTGCTCAGTTATTCCTACGGTACGGAATCAGCCGGGATCGAGGGCCTGGACATCGACAACGAGGGCCTCTACAAACTGCAGAGTCAGGTGATCCGCAAACTCGCCGACGAGGGTCCCTGCGTGTTCGTGGGACGCACCGCCGACTATATCCTGCGCGACTATCCCAACATGCTCAGCATCTTCCTGCATGCGCCCGTTGACGTGAGATGCAGCAATATCGTCAAGCGCAAAGATACCGATTCCGAGACCCACGCCGCCTCAATGGCCCGGAAAATGGATAACGCCCGGCAGTCGTTTTACTCCTACTACACCAACCGTAAATGGGGCGACGCCGCCACATATCATCTAAGTTTCGACACCTCCCGTTTCACTCCCGAACAGATCGCCGAAACCATCTCCGCATATTTCGCCCAAAAGTTGCAGTCTAAATGATTTAACTGAACTTTTGGAGGGGTTTAAGCCTTTAATATTAAAAGACAATATTAAAGCTTAAAGCTATGAAAAAAATTGCATTCCTCTTAACCTATATCGCGGCACTCGTCATTGGCGTGCCGTTCCTGATTTTCAGCCCGCAAGCCGCTGCTACCGAGGCATCACATTGATTGTAGACGCGTTGAGTCAGGTGATATTCATTGTCCAGGCCTCGCGCCCCTACGGAGCCTCCCTGGCATGACAACCCCAAAGTTTGATCCGTTTCCTTTCGGTCTGACCCTGAAATTTTACGAACCGGGTTGCAGAAGCCGCTTTAATTAAGTAACTTTGCAACTCGGTTCGGCATAGCCGGACACAAAGACATAAGCAGAGGCACGGTCTGTCGCTCCGCCTGCGAGGCGTAGAGGAAAGTCCGGGCAACACAGAGCACCGCATTTTTTAACGGAAAGCCGGCAGCGATGCCGGGGATAATGTGACAGAAAACGACCGCCGCCGGTTTAGGCCGTCGGTAAGGGTGAAAAGGCGGGGTAAGAGCCCACCGGGACGCCAGGCGACTGGCGTCGCCGCACATCCTGCGGGTTGCAAGGCCAAATATACCGGCAGTCAAGGATTGCTCGTCCATTGCCGGGGGGTAGGCTGCTATAGCGCGCCGGGCAACCGGCCGCAAAGATAAATGACAGACGCGGACCTGGTCCGTACATAACCCGGCTTACAGCGCCTCTGCACTCATCATGAAGCTTCCGGCGCCGTCCGGAAGCTTTTTTTAGAGTTTATTCCTTAAAACTATGGCAAAATCATCCAAACCATCCTTTTTCACCAGGCTTTTCAACAAAGCCGTGGCCACGTGGGAATACTGCTCGGCCGGTGTATGGTCCGACCCGCGGCGTACAAAGCGTGTGCGCGCCGTCAAGATCCTGAACCTGTCGGTAAGCTCCTTTATGGACCGTGATCTGCAGATCCGTTCGATGTCGCTCACCTATTCCACGGTGCTTTCGCTCGTACCCGCCCTGGCTCTGATGGTGGCCATCGGCCGGGGTTTCGGTCTGCAGGATCTAATCCAGGATGAACTCTTCACCCTTTTCCCCGCTCAGAAAAAGGTCATTACAAGCAGTCTGGGGTTTGTCGATTCATATCTTGCTTCGGCATCCGAAGGATTGTTTGTGGGCGTCGGCATCATCGTCCTGCTATGGACCATTTTCTCGCTCCTGTCGGGCATCGAGGACGCCTTCAATTCCATATGGGACGTAAAGCAGGGACGCACGCTGTTCCGCAAATTCACCGATTACATCACCATCTGCCTGATGGTGCCGGTGCTGCTGATATGCTCGGCGGGTATATCGATCCTGATGTCGGCCACTGTCAAACAGATTTTCTTCCTTCCTGCATTCGCCCCGATTGTCAACATCATTCTGGAATGCGCCCCGCTGGTGTTGTCCTGGCTCGCGTTCACGCTTTCGTTCTTCCTCTTCCCGAACACGCGTGTTAAATTCAAATACGCCGCTGTGGCCGGCGCTGTGGCCGCCGTCGGGTTCTATGTGCTGCAATGGCTTTTTGTCACCGGCCAGATTTACGTGTCGAAATACAATGCGATATACGGTTCGTTCGCTTTCCTGCCATTGCTGCTCGTATGGCTCCAGTTCTCCTGGCTGATCCTCCTCAGCGGCTGCGTGCTGACATATTCGCTGCAGAATGTCTTCAATTTCAACTATCTTGGCAATGCCAAAGATATTTCAATCGTATCTCTGCAGCGCATGGCCGTCATCGCCACGGCTGTCGTGGCCCGGCGATTCGACGAGCGCGAGAAACTTCTCACCGTATCTCAAATGGCTTCGGAGTACAATATGCCCGTGCGAATCCTGGAGCGCATTGTCGAGAAACTCAAGGGCGTCGGTATCCTCAATTATGTCAACGACAGCGGCACGACACACACATTGGGTCCCGCCCGCAATCTGTCGAAGATGTCGGTCGGCGAGTTCCTGACAATTTTCAACAATATCGGCGACCATTCGCCATCTCCCGAGTTCGACCACATCTACGCACCTCTGATCGAGATGCTCTCCGACGCCGACAAATCGGCCGTCAAGGCGTTCGACCGGATGCTCCTGGT
>JAQXIE010000058.1 GCA_029007645.1 Bacteroidales bacterium | reverse complement strand
GCTTTCGCTTTCTGCGGAGCGTCGTACGCCGACAACTTCTGTTGTAATGGTTTCATATTTTACGAACGATCGGGTCTCGATCGGGTTAGATTAGAATGCAAAGTTACTAATTTTTACGAAAAAATTCTAATTGATGCCACTTTTAGAGCCCCATTTCCACCCTTTTGCCATTTTTGACATAGTTGCGTCAATTTTAATCGTTTTTATATCATGTTAACAATCAGCAATATAGAATTGAATTTATTTTTTTTATTACTTTTCAATCGTTTTTGCTTGTTATTTGTTAATAAGTTGAGTGAAGCAAGGATAGTTCCCCGCTTCGGATGATAGAAATTAAAAACATATAATATAAAAGAATCATGGGAAAGATTATTGGAATAGACCTGGGAACGACCAATTCCTGCGTCGCCGTGCTTGAAGGCAAGGATCCTATTGTAATACCGAACAACGAGGGCCGCAACACCACACCTTCGGTTGTGGCTTTTGTAGACGGTGGCGAGCGCAAGGTCGGAGACCCCGCAAAGCGTCAGGCCATCACCAACCCTACGCGTACCATCTACTCCATCAAACGGTTCATGGGCGAGAAATGCGACCAGGTGACCGACGAAATCAAGCGAGTACCTTATAAGGTAGTATGCCAGAACGACATGCCCAAGGTCGACATCGACGGCCGCGATTATACTCCGCAGGAGATTTCGGCAATGATTCTCCAGAAGATGAAGAAGACAGCCGAGGATTATCTTGGCCAGCCCGTAACGGAGGCCATCATCACAGTTCCCGCCTACTTCGACGATTCTCAGCGTCAGGCTACCAAGGATGCCGGCGAGATCGCGGGTCTGAAAGTAAAACGAATAATCAACGAGCCTACCGCCGCAGCACTTGCCTACGGTCTTGACAAGGCTCAGAATGAACAGAAGATCGCCGTATTCGACCTCGGTGGCGGTACGTTCGATATCTCCATCCTGGAACTCGGCGACGGCGTGTTCGAGGTTAAGTCGACCAATGGTGATACCCATCTTGGCGGCGATGACTTTGATCATGTCATCATCGACTGGCTGGCCGACGAGTTCAAGAAGGACGAGGGCGTTGACCTTCGTCAGGATCCTATGGCCATGCAGCGTCTCAAGGAGGCTGCCGAGAAAGCCAAGATCGAACTTTCAAGCTCGACTTCGACCGAGATCAATCTCCCCTACATCACAGCTACGGCTTCCGGCCCGAAGCACCTGGTAAAGACTCTGACACGTGCCAAGTTCGAGCAGCTGGCCGCCGGTCTGATTGACGCTGTTCAGGGTCCTTGTATCAAGGCTCTGCAGGATGCCGGTCTTTCGGCTTCGGAGATCGATGAGGTTATTCTGGTAGGTGGATCCACACGTATCCCCGCCATCCAGGCCAAGGTTAAGGAAATTTTCGGCAAGGAACCCAACAAGGGTGTTAACCCCGACGAGGTTGTTGCCATCGGTGCCGCTATCCAGGGCGGTGTCCTCAGCGGAGATGTCAAGGATGTGCTTCTGCTCGATGTTGTGCCTCTGTCGATCGGTATCGAGACCATGGGTGGCGTGATGACCAAGCTGATTGATGCCAATACCACCATCCCGACCCGTAAGAGCGAGACCTTCTCGACAGCAGCAGACAATCAGCCTGAGGTAACAATCCGCGTGCTGCAGGGCGAACGTCCCATGGCAGCCGACGACAAACTTCTTGGCGAGTTCAACCTCGGCGGCATTGCTCCCGCACCGCGTGGAGTGCCTCAGATTGAGGTGACCTTCGAAGTGGATGCCAACGGTATTCTGAACGTTACGGCCAAGGATAAGGCTACCGGCAAGGAGCAGTCGATCCGCATCGAGGCATCGAGCGGTCTTAGCGACAGCGAGATCCAGCGCATGCGCGACGAGGCCAAGGCTAACGAGGCCGCAGATAAGAAGGCCAAGGAACGTGCCGACAAACTCAACCATGCCGACAGCGTGATCTTCCAGACCGAGAAACAGCTCAGCGAGCTGGGCGACAAGATCCCCGCCGACAAGAAGGCCAACGTGGAGAAAGCCCTCGATCATCTGAAAGAAGTTCACAAACAGCAACTCGTTGAAGATATCGATTCTGCCGTCAAGGCCGTAACCGACGCCTTCCAGGCAGCCGCTCAGGACATCTACAACGCTCAGAATGCAGCTGGCGCTCAGCCCGGTGCAGGCGCACAGCCCAACGCCGGCCAGAAGCCCAACAACGGCCCAGAGGATGTAGACTTCGAGGAAGTGAAGTAATCCGTCAACACATGTAACACATAAAGGAGCCGGTTGCTTAGAAGCGGCCGGCCCCTTATTAATAAAATAGATTATGGACGAGAAAAATATAGTATTGGAAGCCATGCGCAAAGCAGGCGAACCCGTGAATGCGGGCAAGATAGTGGAACTCACCGGTCTTGATCGCAAAGTTGTAGACAAAGCCATGACCGCTCTCAAAAAGGAAGGCGCCATCGTCTCTCCTGTCCGCTGTAAATGGACTGTCGCCTGATAAATCCAATCATCCCCAACAGACAGATGAGGCTGTGTCAAAATAGACGCAGCCTCATCTTTGTTATTAAATTATTGCTATTTATGTCATCCCCCCCATTTTTCTTGTGCTGCCTGTGAGGCAGCCTCAATCCCGGCGGCGACACGATTGGCAGCGCGGCGGGTGCTTTCGCGGGCATCCTCGGCTACCTCACGCATGATCTGATCCATGCGCTCGTCGCCCGGCTCCTCCAGCGACGTGAGTCGATAACTATTCATCTCAGCTTCCGACATAGCATAATCTTGTCTTATTAATCACCAAAGTCACGGAAAAAGTCTATCCGACATCTCTACAATTACCACTCGCCTTAAAGCGATGAAAGATAGCGATAGGCACGTATATATTTATTGATGCGTACAAGGTCTTTTTCAGTGAGCTCTTCCAATCGCATAATGTCAAGATTATCCTCAAGGTCATGTAACTTCACCTGACGTCCTATCGGGTTCTGTGCGGCGCGTCTAACGAAATCTTCATAAGCCTCACCTTCTCTTTTTGTTACAGACAGAATGGCTTCGATTATTTCTTCCGGGAATCCTGTGTCGGCAAGATATTCTGGAGTAATATCAGAATCTTCAATAGTGTCATGCAATAATGCCACTATGCGTTCTTTGGGATTATCGCATTTATCAGCGACCCTTTGGGGATGCTCAATATAATCTTTACCGGCTTTGTCCTTTTGTCCATAGTGAGCTCTCGCAGCTATTTCACTTGCTATTTTTTCCAAATCTTGTTGAAGATATATTATGTCATTGTCTTTGATAGATTCCCTGAGGAATTCTTTCTTGTGTGAATCTAAATAGTCAACCCATAAGTATCTTAGCTTTTCTGCTTGACGATCATTCAGCACAAGTCCAGAGTGACCTTTGTCCCATTCAAAATCTGGAATAGCTTCTGATAACTCTTTACATGTAAGTAAAGTCAAAGCATCTGGATTGATGAGAATATCAGGCTCAAAATTTACATAGAAAGTCTCTCGCCCTTTACCAGACCAGTCCTCATCTTCGTATGGATCGGATGTAATGGTGCCGTGACCTACAATTCCGATTTGTCCGAGTCCGACTTTAATCCAATATAATTCATCTTCATCGTGAATCTTGTCGTAATCCCAGACGCTCCAGTTGAAATCCATGTAGTCATTGCCATCAGTTTTACAATAAGAAAGGTCAATTAGAAACCGATTCATAGTATATGATGAAAACGACGGATTCCATTTAAATATAACCGTTGCCATTATTAATAATTTTTAGCATTAAAGAAATTATTTGAGCAGCCGATGTAGCTGCTCATTACGGAATATAATTATTAATTCTGTCAGATGCCATCATTCAACGCCAAAGTTAATCATAAAATGAAACTATCCCAAATTTAGAGTGAGTCCACTTTAAAAAGTCCTAAAATTTTGATACCTTTGTGAATATTAGGAAAACAATCTTATAGCATATAATAACTAAATAGATATTAAAATCCCCGCCAAAATATGAAAGTACAATTACATGTTAACAGGTTACAAATCTTGATGCTGCTTATTGGAATATGCTTGAGCGGCTACTGTAATGCTCAAAAGATTTATTCGGTCGACCATGGATATCAGGCCGATGTGAAGGTCTTTGTGGTTGATGCCGAATATAAGGCTGACCTTGTGGTTTTCAAGACCAACAAGGAGTATCGTGCCAAGGAAGAGGAAAACAAAGGAATCTGGTTCTTTACCGATAGGGCATATCAAGCCGATAAGAAAGTCTACTTTGTCGACAGGGCGTATCAGGCCGACTTAAAGGTTTTCTTCACTGACAAAGAATACCGTGCCGGCTGGAAAAATAATGATAAAAAGCCGCTGATGTACTAACTGAAATCAAACTCACGAATGTAGCTAAGGCAAGCTTGCAGGAATTACTGATCGATTACCAAGATTTTCTCCGCGTCCGCGGTTTGGCAATCTGGCCTGCCGACAGTCCGCAGGTGCAACAAACCGAAATTATTGCAATAAGCAACAAGATTCCACAAACATCTGCGCAAAACTCCAGGAACGTACTCCTGAAACTACTGCCAATATAGCCATAACTCTGATTCATCAGGCAGACCGTCTGCTTCAGGGGCTTATAGAGCGCCAAAAGCGCGATTTCTTGCAAAATGGAGGCATCCGCGAACAAATGTCAAAAGCCCGAAGAGAATTCCGCAACAACGATCCTAAAGCACCATACAAAAAATCGTAAAAGAGCTCATAGTTCTCATAGTTCTCATAGTTCTCATAGAACTCTTAGTCGTTTTTCGGGCTGTTTTCAATAGATTTGTCGATAGACAACGCAATCAACAGCCTTCTTTTTACAAATTATTGTTAATTTTGAATCAAAATTACGATAAGAATGAAACGAATTCTGTGGAACTACTTGATATTTGCCATCGTGATGGCCGGATGTACGTCGCATTCCACTGATAATCAGTCAATGACCGCAGAGCCACTCGACTCGCTGGCACCGTCGATGAGTTATGCTGACGCCGTCAAAGAGCTTGTCGATTCGCCCGCAGCCAACGGTTTCATGTATCACATCGCCTTTTATAAGTCTATTGAGGTCGATTCACTCAATCATTATGCCGGAGTTCTTGATTCTCTTGCCCGCACAGGGTCGGTCGGCGACAACCGACACTATCTCGTTTCCCACCGGCTCCTCTGCTCCTATCTTCTTTCGCGCGCCGATTTCGATTCAGTCAAGGCCGAAGCTCTGACGCTTAAACCCTCGCTCGACCTGACTCAGGAAGAAATCACCTGTCACGTAATTGCCAAGGCACTCCTTGCCACAGACTCCCACACGGCCCTCGACGTCCAGCTCCGGGCCGTCTCGGCAATGCGCCACGGCGGCGTTTACCGCTCGGCCGAAGTACTCTCGCAGGCTGCGCTTATTTGCTGCAATCTCGGTCGATATCCGACGGCTATGGACTATCTGAACGAGGCCGCCGACACACTGGCCCGGCACGGATGGCCCTGTCGGGAAACAATAATAACGCTCGGAAACCGCGCGACTCTGTATCAGACACTCGAAATGGTCGATTCGGCCCTTAGCGTAAACCGTCAGGCAATTACCCGTGCGCAGTCCAACCCGAGTCTGCTCGCCGACTTGCTGAACAACAGGGCCATGATTTTTGCACGCGCGGGGATGCGCGATTCGGCCTATATATGTTTTGACTCTACGTTGCGTGTCGTCAACGCGCTTGAAGTGCCTTACAGTTCAATGTTCCTACGCCACGTCAAGGCTCGACGCGCACTGTTGACTATCGACGACCCAAAGGCCTCGGGGGCTGACATGGCCCAAGCTGTCGCCGACCTCCAGGCTGCTCTTCATGACAAAGCCGGACAGTGGGAAGAAACGTTCGGAGTCGGGGTCGGGATGTTCAAACTCGGGCGTCCCGGCGCCATTCCATACATGGAACAGGCGCACGATTCTATCGCACTACACCTTGAGCCGCGAATTCTTCTATGGGCCAAGCGCCATCTTATTGATGCCTATATCGCTGTGGGCGAGCAGAAGAAAGCGTCGGCCGAATATGTCTCGGCGTTCGCTCTGGCCGACACAGTCGATATGCGTCATGCCCGTTACCTTTCGATAGCCGGAGAAATGCAATACCACATCAGGCAGCAGGCACGTGAAAACCAACTGCTTAAGAAGGCTCACAACACAGACCGCGCCAAGGTGTTCTGGCTGACACTCGCATGTGTGCTCGGAGGCGCCTTGCTTGTATGGGCAGGCGCGTTCATTGTCCTTAATCTCCGCTTCCAGCGCCGCCGCCGTCTTGCCGACTCCGAGCAAATGACGAGGCTCATCGAAAATCAGAAAATGCTTAACCGACATATCGACGAGCTTCAGAACGCCGGCGAAGGAACGATAGACTGGTCGCGCCTTACACCATCGTCGATGTCGGCCGAAGACACGGCCCGTTTCCGCCAGTCGTTCATGGCCCTTTATCCGACGTTTCTCACACGCCTGCGCGAGTTCTGTCCCGGTCTGACTACCGGCGACGAGACTATGTGTATGCTCATCAAAATCGGTCAGAATTCTTCCGACATCGGCCTGACTCTCGGAATATCCAGGGCATCGGTCAATACGGCCCGTTACAGAATTCGCAAGAAAATGGCTCTTACAAAGGAACAGCAGCTCGACGACATCATTGAACGACTCTGAAATTGCCTATAGATTCTTTTATCTTTTCAATAGACAATCGACTATAATAGCTTACAATCTATTCCCAAAATGCAAAATCATCTATACATTTGCTGTCAAGATATCTTATTTTCTTAATAAATCACAATTTCAGCTTTATGAAGAAAACACTACTCTGCTTAGCAGTTGCGCTACTGTCCGGTAGTATCGGACTAAGCGCACAGCCTGACATTTCGGCCTCCGGGCCGAAGACCAACCAACGTTACACAATTGAACACCTCGACAACACTCCGACACCTCTGATCGAAAAGAGAGTGGGGACAGCCGAGAGTGACCCGACACTGCGTCTTCTGATGCGCAACATCAAGGGCGCCGCCCACTATGCCGACGCGGGCGAAGTCAGCGTGATTCAAAATGCACCCATGCCCGAGCCAGACCTTTCGTTCTGGGCCGTCGTGGGCTATTCCGACCATAATGAGGCCGGCACTATGAACGCCCACCGCGGCTTCTATTTGGTTGACGGTTCCGGGAACTTTACTAAGCTCGACAACTGGCAAATCGGAAGCTCTCCCGGCCAACCGGCGGCATTCACCGACGATGGCCGCGTGATCATGCTCGGAAATAGCAGCTATCGTGTTTTCTCTACTTCAACATGGACTGAAACAGAATCGCTGGCTGTCCCGTCGCGTGATTTTAATCTCTACAGCTGCACCTGGGATCCATACACCTCGTCACTGCTTGCATGCACAAACAACATCGGCGACAATCAAACAGAATATCCCTATCAGCTTGTCTACATCAATCCGGATAGAATGGAGCGTACCGTTCTTTCCAACCTGACAGTGCCTATTTATGCGCTCGCCACAGATACTGAGGGCAAAATTTACGCACTTACCCAGAATTTTGATCTCGTGAGCTATAGCCGCGACGGCAAGGTGACTACTATCAAGGAAGCTATTGTGCCGTTTACCCTTGACAAGGCCTTTGGTGGTGGTGCAATGATCTGGGATGCCGCCAACAACCGACTCTTAGCCGGAATTCGAGGTGAAACCGACGAACCCATGGCAAGTGCCCAGCCGTTTCCGGGATGTCTCTACTGGATTGACCCGACATCCGGCAATGCCACAATGATTGTTCAGTTTACCTATAATGACGAAATCTGTGCTTTCGGTTTCCCCAAAGGTGCGTTTCTCCAGTCTGCTCCGGCAAAGGCAACTGATCTGAAAACAGAGTTTACAGCCGGTTCGATGAAAGGAAAGGTTTCGTTCACCTCTCCCGCGAAAGCTATCGACGGTACCGTCCTGACGGGCACACTTAACTATTATGTATGTTCCGACGGCAAGCTCATCACATCGGGTACTGTCGCTCCCGCCACTGCCGTCGACCTCGAAGTCACGGCTCCGGATGCGGGACGCCACAATATTTCCGTTCAGTTCTCAAACGAAGCCGGTCGGGGAGAAATTCTCGGCAACTCGCTCTTTATCGGTAACGACGTGCCGAATGCTCCGGCAAACGTGTCGGCGACTTTCTCGGGCAGCGGACTGCTCATGCTGACATGGCCTAAAGTGACCGACGCCGTCAACGGCGGATACATCGATCCCGACCAGGTGACTTACAAAATTGTTCGCTACAACCTCTCCAACACCGAAGAGGAACCTCTTGAATGGGGCGAATCAACCATCAATTCATACGACAAACCGATGACCGAGCCCAACGAGCTGACCGATTATCAGTTTGGCGTTACAGCAATATTCGACGGCAAGACCTCGCCCGAGTGCCGGTCAAACGTGATCCGTGCCGGTGTGATGACTACCCCATGGAGCTTCGATTTCACCGACCGGGACATTACCGAAAGTACATTCACGCTGCTCAACTATAATGGCGGCTCCGGAGACTGGAGCCAGAGCTACGACGGCTGGGGCGACAACAAAACCTATTATATCCGCGCGTATCGCGCCTGGAATGAAAAAGGCGATGTCGACAAGTGGATTGTCTCGCCGGGATTCCGTTTCCTTAAGGATAAGGTTTACCGTTTCGACGTCAAACTCAAAAACGCGGGAACCCGCTATAAGGAACAGGTCGAAGTGCTGGTCGGAACTGATCCCGCCAAACCGGAGACATGGACCAACTATGTTATGGAGCCGTTTGACGTGACCTCCAACTCCTGGAACACGTTTACCGGTTACATCAACGTACCCGCCGACGACAAATATTACGTCGCGATCCATTTCTGCACACCTGAGGGACGCTCTACATCATACCTCTATGTCGGGAAAATCGACATAGGAGACGCTGTCAGTTCAACCGCGCCCGGCTCTGTGAACAACCTGAATGTAACTGCCGCACCCTTGGGCGAATATTACGCCAACCTGACATTTACGACGCCGACCAGGAACTTCATGGAAACCGAAGCCCTCTCGTCGCTGACGGCTGTCAAGATTCTGCGCAACGGTGAGCTGGTGAACACAATCCAGGCCCCCGCTCTTGGAACTCAGCTTACATACAAGGATGAGAACCTCAAGCCAGGAGCCTATACCTATAGCGTAGTAACCGTCAATGCCGACGGCGAAGGTCCGGCAGTCACTGCCGACACCTATGTCGGTGTCAAGCTTCCCGCATCACCCAAGAATGTCGCATTCACCGAGAATGCTGAAAAACCGGGCGAGGTCACAATCACATGGGATGCCGTAACGACGGCTGAAGACGGCACGACAATTCCCGCCTCGTTTATCAGCTATGACGTTGTTGAGCTTATCGGCGACAAACAGTATCTGATTGAAACTGTCAAGGACAACAGCTATACATATCAGGCTGTTGAACCGGGTAAGATGCAGCAGTTCAAACGCTACGCCATCTTTGCAAAAACGGAAAGCGGTCCCGGTCGCGGACTCGGCTCAACCATGAAGCCTGTCGGAGATCCTTCGAAACTTCCTTTCGCAGAATCATATGCCGATGCCGGCGTGACAACCCCCATTGCTATTAACGGAGCCTGGGGAACTGTAGTTGACGGCGACATCAAGAACGGTCCCGTGGCTGTAGACGGTGACAACGGCTATATGGTCATGATTGGCTCACATATTGATGAAACCGCCGATTACATGATTGGCAAACTGGACCTGACCCAGGCCAAATCGCCCTACCTATCGTTCTGGACCTACAACATCGTTCCCAACTCGGGCGATGCCGACCTCAACGAATTCAGGATCATCGCCACGGCCGACGGCCAGCAGACAGCTGTCAAATCATTTGCCATTGCACAGGAATGCCGTCACGAGGGATGGAACCGCATCCTTGTCGACCTCCGCAAGTTTGCCGGAAAGACTATTGAGCTGAACTTCAGAGCTATGGTAGTCAATATGGCTTTCGTGCTTCTCGATGATGTCCGCGTTTTCGACGCGCCCGATCATGACCTCGTTGTCAAACATTTCATTACACCCGAAGAAGTCAACGCCGGAAATCCGTTCAATCTACGCGTGGTAGTTGAAAACTACGGTGCCAATTCCGAAAATGATTACGCTATCAACGTCTATCGCGACGATGAAAAGGTAATCACCTCGCCGGGCAAAACCGTTTCGCCCACTCAGACCATATTTGTAGACCTCTCCAGCGAAATGTCGACTCTGCTCGAAGGCGGAAATCACACATATCGCGCCGAGGTAGCCCTTGAAGGAGATGCCAATCCCGCCGATAACGTTTCGACAAACAACAACGTATCGCTGAAACTCCCCAAATATCCTGCCGTAGAAAATCTGAGCGGCGAAAGCAATGACGGCGACATCGTCCTCAAGTGGGATAAGCCGACAATCGAGCGCCAGCCCGAAGCCATTACCGAAGGCTTTGAGGACTTCGATGCAAATACACAGTATTTCGACGAATGGAACCGCATCGATGCCGACGGGCAGCCAATCATGGGATTCACCGACCTCAACATGCCCGGCCTGCTGAAAGGCGCTCCGCAGTCATGGTTCGTTATCGACAATTCGATGGACGCTTTCAAAGGCATTGACTCCTTTGGAGCACACGACGGCAGCAAAATGCTCGCTCAGTTCCTTCCCGAAGAAGCCTACTGCGACGACTGGCTGATTTCACCTCCATTGTTCGGAACATCCCAGGAAATCGACTTCTATGCCCGTTCCTACTTCGAGATGGACAACTGCGAGTTTGAATTCTGCTACTCGATGACTGAACCCGATGTTTATTACGGCTTCCAGCCCCATCAGTTCATCTCGCTTGCCAAAGTGAATGTCATGGGCAACACCTGGAAACACTTCACGTTTGAGGTTCCCGCCGGAGCCAAGTATTTCGCACTGCGTGCAAACACGATCAACGGCGTAATGCTGCTTGTCGACGATTTCACTTTCCGTCCGCGAGCCAACTCCCACCTCCGCCTGAGTGGTTACAATGTATATCACAACGACGTTCTGCTGAACGAATCGCCTATCTCAATGGCATCGTTCACCGACAAAGCTCCCGAGTTAGGAACTCACGACTATGCAGTGACAGCCGTTTATGACCAGGGTGAATCCGTACCGACGCTGGTAACTGTCGAAATGTCGGGTATCGACTCGATTTCGGGCGACGGTATCAACGTGACAGTCGACGGCCGCAACATTATCGTTACCAACGCCGACGGTCGCGTGGTTAACGTGGCCAATACCGCGGGCATGACGCTCTATCACGGAATCGGCGCTGAGCGCACGATTGTTCCTGTCGCCACCCCCGGAGTCTTCGTTATCAACGCCGCCGGATCGACATTCAAAGTTGTCGTAAAATAGTTCGCTAAATCTATAATTACTCTAAATCACGGGGCCGTGCCAAAATTGACACGGCCCCTTTTTTGTGCAATGTGCTGAACATCATCAAGAGTCGAGGGATTGATTTCCGCCACCGTTTACCATCTGCACCTGTCCGCTGATCCGTAAGCATTAACTGAAGTACACCTTTTGGAGGTTGCAGTCGGGTTGTAATTTTGCATCGAGAGTTGCACCAACTGCAACCTCCAAATGATATGACAAAATCAGAGTTCCAAGAACTGCAGTCCAGAGCCGCATCAAGCGGTACCACCCTCAACGACTTTCTACGGTCAGAGGGAGTTGCCTATTCCACTTACTTCTCCACGCCGAGGACGGCGGGATGGTAATGTACGTTAAACGGCTGGAGGCGGGACGGTTCAGGATCCCGGAATATGACCCCGATACGAAAAGTTATCCGATGGAGTGGCGCGATCTTGTGGTGATGGTCGAGGGAATCACCGAAGATCCGGCATCGAGGCTTCGCCGTCTGCGCGCCGAACGGACTGAATACCACGTCTGAGTCTTTATGCGGAAAATGCCGCTGAACTGTTGCATATATGGTTGATTTTTAATATATTTTCATTCTTTAGTGTCCACTAAAAAAATCATAAGAGTCCTTTGAAATAATTGAAATTCAATCTGTTGTAAGAGATTTTGGTGCGCAACGATTTAAAATTACTTTTGCAGTCTGAATCAGACTGTTATGAATAAAGACAAATACGTTTTCGCCCAATTAGTCGGCTTTCTTGACAATTTTAAGTTCCTGCGCATTGTAAGGAAGTATGATGGAGACAAGTATGTAAAGAGTTATACTTGTTGGAATCTTAACCCCGTCCATTTTTAGTGGACAGTAGTGTCATATTATATACAAAGAAAACATTAATGTATGATTCAAACAAGTTTTCACGTCCAATTTTAATCTATGGGCTGTTAGTAACCCTTATTTCGATAATTTACGAGCAAGGGCCGGTAGTCCGACCATGCCGCGGATCCAGTTGCGGAAATTGATAAGACGTGGCGGATGTGCATAGTAAAATCCTTTGGTGAGTGAATCCGGCACTTCTCTGAGGCGCAACTTTCTGTGGTCTATCGCTTTGACACGTGCTATCAGATTTTTAATTTCCACCGGGATTTCAGGCAGTTCCGGTGATGAAAATGCACATTTCTCAATGACTGACGACAGTTCTCTCTGATATTTTTTGGCTTCCTGAACCGTAATGAATTCACGATCGGTGACGTATAATTCGGAACGTGTGTTGACTTGATATGATTTGTTTGCCATTGCAGGCAATCTTATGCCTGACAGCGGGCCTATGGATTCCAG
>JAQXIE010000057.1 GCA_029007645.1 Bacteroidales bacterium | reverse complement strand
ATTCTGATACGCAGCACGGCCGACACGCCGATGAACCAGAACTCGCCCGACAACGTCTTCGACCTGGCGGCCTATCTGAGCCGCGAACAGTACGGCGAGACCCCGCTGCTCTATGGCGAGACGATCAACTCGTCGACCATGCGGCGCCTGACTCACTCGGGCACCGACACTTTGGGCGTCTCGGACGACGGTCAGCTCTATCTAACGCCCAATTATACTTCGGCCAATATCGTCGAGAAGGGAAAACCTCTCTATGTGAAGGGAGTGCGCAACGCCACGCCCCGTTCGGCCGAAGGGCTGCTGACCCGCGCCGACAGTCTTGACAACGCATCGCGCGCGGCACAAGGCGGCGACTATTACGTCAAGAAGGATTACAAGGCGGAATACCGCATGAATCCCGAGCTCAATATGGTGTTCCCGCGCATCTACAGCCGCATGCACCGCCAGTATTACCCCACATGGGTATCGATGGACACCACTCCGGCCAACCTGAAGGAGATCAGCGCCATCGACGGCGAGACCGGCAGGAAGATTCCGGAACCGGACTATTCGGCCCAGCCCTACACAACTCAGATGCCGGGCTACATCAACGTGAACTACCCGGCCAAGACCGTATGGCGTCCCACCTACGGCCAGAATATGGAATATTTCCTGAACTACCAGCTCAACCACATGTACTGGCGTTACTTCCTGTGGAATTTCGCCGGACGTCAGAACGACGTTCTGAACCAGCAGGGCGAGCTTGACGCCGGCAACTGGATCAGCGGCATCCCGGCATGGGACAACGCCCGGCTGGGCGACCAGTCGCAGCTGCCCGACGATCTGGGCAAGAACAACAAGGGACATAACGTCTACTACATGCTGCCACTGCTGCTGGGCATCATCGGACTGCTGTGGCAGGCTTTCGCCGGCCAGCGCGGCATCGAACAGTTCTGGGTGGTATTCTTCCTGTTCTTCATGACGGGCATAGCGATCGTGCTCTATCTGAACCAGCCGCCAATGCAGCCTCGCGAGCGCGACTACGCCTTCGCCGGTTCGTTCTACGCCTTCGCCATATGGATAGGCATGGGCGTGGCCGGTCTGCGCTGGCTGCTGGTCAAGTTCATGAAATCGCGCGACGCGCGGATTCCGGCCGGCGTCGCCGCCCTGCTCGGTCTGCTGGTTCCGATCCAGATGGTGTCGCAGACCTGGGACGACCATGACCGCAGCGGCCGTTACGCCGCCCGCGATTTCGCCATAAATTACCTCGAAAGCCTCGAGCCGAACGCCATAGTGTTCTGCAACGGCGACAACGACACCTTCCCGCTGTGGTACGTGCAGGAGGTGGAGGGCGTACGCCCCGACGTCAAGATCGTCAACCTGAGCTATCTGGCCAGCGACTGGTACGCCAACCAGATGCGCCAGCAGTCGTACGACGCCAAGCCCGTGCATTTCACCGCCAAACCCGAAGACATAGCCTACGGACGTCTCGACGTGGTGATCCCGGGTCAGGAGAAGGCTCCGGCCGACCTGCTGCAGTCGCTGCGCGAGCTCTACGCCAATCCCGTGGTCGACCCGCTCTACAATTACCCGCGTCTGAAAACGTCGGTAGTCACCGTGCCCGTCAACAAGAAGGCCGTGATTGAGCGCGGACTGGTGGCTCCGCAGGATTCCGACCGCATAGTCGACGAGATAGTGATCGACCTGGCCAACGCGCCCGCCGTGGCCTCCAAGGGCTACGTGAGTCTCAGCGAGCTGCTGATGCTCGACATCATCGCCACGAACGCCGCCGAAGGCTGGCCGCGCCCCATCTACTGGTGCTCGACGGTCGGCACGGAGTACCATCTCGGCATGTCGGACTACATGATGTCGACGGGCATGACCCACCAGCTGGTGCCCACGCTGCAGCCCGGACTGCCGGCCCGCACGGACCGCGCCTACAATGTGGTGACCAACAAGTACCGCTGGGGCGGCGCCGACACCGACGGCCGCGCGCCATACTATGACGAGACTGCCCGCCGCATGCTCACGTCCGTGCGCAATTCCATGATCGACGTCTGCACGGCTCTGATCGCCGAAGGCGACATCCTGCGCGACGGCGGCGACACGGCCAACGCCAATGCCAAATACCGCGCGGCCCTTAAGACCGTCAATCTCCTGGAGAGCAAGCTCCCCGAGCGCACCGCCACCTACAACGTGACCGTGGCTCTGACCATGCCCGAGATCTACGGCCAGCTCGCCGACCGCCTCGGCGACAAAAAGCTGCGCGCCAAGGCCGTGGCTCTGCTCAAGACCCAGATGACACGCATGGCACAGTACCTGCGCTACTCCGCCGCGATGGCCACAAGCTTCGGAAATGTCTCGCTCACGCCCGAGTCAAGGCTCATACCCTATCAGTTCTACCGCTTCATCGAGCTCTACAGCCAGTACGGCGGCGACATGAAGTGGGTACAGGCTCTGGTGACATCTACGGGCTACAGCGTGGAGCAGCTGAAGCAGCTTTACGACCACGCCTACGGAGTGGGCGGCTATGACGACTATTACGGCACCGAGGGAGGCTCGGGCGACGACTATACGCAGTATGTCAACGAGCTCGCCGAGGTGGCACGGACGGTCACCCGCCTTGCCGCCCTGAACGCCGAGGAATACGCGGCCACGAGCGACGACGACCGCCAGCTCGACTCGATATTCTACGGAGCCGTGGAACAGTACGTACAGTTCGGCGTGCCCCGCGAGCTGATCGAGGCGAACGCCGACGTCAGGAGGGTCGACATGACGCGCAGCAAGCGCGTCTACGAGGAGTGGGCTGCCAAGCATCCTAACTGACACCGGGCTACGAGATGTTTATCGAAAGGCCGCCGGGCATATTCCGGCTGACGGTTCCGGGAGGATTCTTCCGCGGGCGCGCCGCCCGGGGCGAGAAGTTCGTCTATCTCACCTTCGACGACGGACCGATTCCGGAAGTCACGCCCTGGGTGCTTGACGTGCTGGACCGCTACGGCATCAAGGCTACATTCTTCATGGTGGGCGACAACGTGCGGCGCAATCCCGACCTTTACGCCGAGGTGCTGCGCCGGGGCCATTCGGTGGGCAACCACACGATGCACCATGTGAAGGGGTCGACGATGACCTGCCGGCATTATCTGCGCGACGTCGCCGAGGCCGCCGCTCATATCGACAGCGACCTGTTCCGGCCCCCGCACGGCTGGCTCCGTCCGCGCCAGACCATCGGCCTGCGAAATCATTTCCGCATCGTGATGTTCGACCTCGTGACCCGCGACTACAGCAAAAAACTGAACGCCGACGATGTCGTCAGGAAGGTGCGCAACTGCGCGCGTCCCGGCTCGGTGATCGTGTTCCACGACTCGCTGAAAAGCTGGCCACGACTGCAGGAAGCACTCCCCCGGGCGCTCGACTGGCTTATAGAACAAGGTTATCAATTCAGAATCATAGAGAGATGGCAGAAACAGAGCCGATGAAGACAAGGAAGAAAGTGCTGATAATGGGAGCCGGCGGATTCGTCGGCGGATTCCTTGCGGCCGAGGGCGTGCGCCTCGGTTACGAAGTGTGGTGCGGCCTGCGCGCCACAACGTCCCGGCGCTACCTCGAGGACCTCGACGTGAAGTTCGTGGAGTTCGATTTCGAAAAGCCCGAGAAGATGGACGACGTGCTGCGCAAGGCCATGCCCGAAGGCACCTGGGACTACATCATCTACAACCTGGGAGCCACGAAGGTGAAGACCTACCGCGACTTCTCGCGCATCAACCACGACTATCTGCGCAATTTCACCGAGGCACTGCGCCGCACGGACATGTATCCCGAGCGTTTCCTCTACATGAGCAGCCTCTCGGCTATGGGCGTGGGCGACGAGAAGGGCTACACGCCATTTACCGAGGAGATGATACCGGTTCCCAACACGCGCTACGGCGCGTCGAAACTGAAAGCCGAGACGTGGCTCCAGACCACCTCGCTGAACTACATCATATTCCGTCCCACCGGCATCTACGGTCCTCACGAGCGCGATTATTATCTGATGTTCAAGTCGATAGCGCAGGGTTTCGACTTCTCGGTGGGCTTCCGCAAGCAGATGCTGACCTTCATCTACGTCGAGGATCTGGTCCGGGCTGTATATATGGCGCTCGAGAATGCTCCGACAGGCCAGGTCTACAACATCTCGGAACCCCGCGCATACAGCCAGAAGGAATTCCGCCGTCTGGCCATGCGGGAGATGGGCAAAAAGTTCGTGCTGCCGATGCGCATGCCGCTCTGGGCGGTGAAGGCCGTGTCGGTGGTGGCAGAGAAAATCGGCGTGATGCGCAACAAGCCGTCGACACTGAACAGCGACAAATTCCGGATCATGAAGCAGCGCAACTGGAACGTCGACACTTCCAAGGCCGAGCGGGACTTCGGCTTCCGCGCCGAGACCTCGCTGGCCGAGGGCATCCATAAATCCATCGAGTGGTACCGCAAAGCGAAATGGCTCTGAGCCTGGCAACGGGCACGGGAGTCCCCGCACTGGATTCCCTGGCCATAGCCGCCGACAGCCTTCCGGCCGGCGACAGTACGGCCGTGGCCGACAGCCTGGCCGGCGAGCACCTCACGCCTATCGTTCTGCAGGACAACCTGGTGATCGGCGAGAAGCCCGCGACGCCCGACAACGGCCTCTCCTGGGTCTTCTTGGGAATGGGGGTAATATTCTGCCTCGTAGCCTTCCAGATCCGCAACAGCGGCCGCTATTTCCGATCGCTCCTCAACGACATCCACGACACGCGCGAACGCCACAACGTGTTCGATGACACGGTCAAGGAAACCTGGTTTCTGATCATCCTCAACGTGACGTGGTGCGCCTCGATGGGCGTGCTGACATGGTGCTCCTTCCCCGCCACGCATTATCCGGCCGAATACAGTCTCGGCATTCCCGACCGGCCGGCCGCCGGAATCGGCCTGGCCGCGGCCGTGTGGCTCCTGTACGACATCATCATGATGGCCGTGTACTGGCTGGTGGGAAACGTCTTCACCGACGCCCGCAAAACGGAGATGTGGGTGCGTGGCGCAGCCGCCACTAACGGCGCCGAGGCATTCCTGCTGTTCCCCCTCGCACTGCTCGCCCTGACTCAGCCCGAATGGAACCCCGGCGTCCTCATTTTGGCCGGAATCGTATTCATTTTGGGCAAATTTCTATTCATTTTCAAAGGTTTTCGCATTTTTTTCAACCAATTTTCGTCTTGGTTGCTTTTTTTGTACTACCTTTGCAGTCTGGAAATAATACCTTTACTCCTCACCTATGGTTTGACCCTGACATTATGCTCGATGTGGCTATGAAAAAGCCAGCGGAAAACACCCACATCACACGGGCATAACGACATATCAGCAAGATGAAAATAAAGAAGATCTTAGTTTCACAACCCAGGCCTGCGGGCGACAAATCCCCCTACTTCGAGATGGCGCGGAAGTACGGAGTCGAAATGGTGTTCCGTCCCTTTATCAAGACCGAGGGGCTGACAGCCAAGGAATTCAGACAGCAGAAGATCAATCTGCCCGACTACACGGCGGTGATCTTCACCTCGCGAACCGCCATCGACAATTATTTCCGTCTCTGCGAGGAGACGCGCTTCAAGGTGCCCGACACGATGAAGTATCTCTGCACATCGGAGGCCGTGGCCCTCTATCTGCAGAAGTACATAGTCTACCGCAAGCGCAAGATTTCGTTCGGCGCGACGGGCAAGCTCAACGACACGCAGCTGCTCGCCGCCATGGACAAGAACAAGAAGGAGAAGTTCCTCTTCCCCATCTCGGACGTGCATACCGAGGATACGTCCATCCTGACCGACCATAAGCTCGACGTCACCAAGGCGGTGATGTTCCGCACGGTCAGCAACGACTTCCAGCCTGACGAGGACAAGGACTACGACCTGATGATCTTCTTCAGTCCGCAGGGAATCGAGTCGCTGAAAAAGAATTTCAAGGACTTCGACCAGAAGAAATCGGGAGTCTACATCGCAGGTTTCGGACCGAAGACCATTGCCGCCATCGAGGAGGCCGGTCTGACGGCCGACATCGCGGCTCCGTCGGCCCAGTACCGTTCGATGACCGACGCCCTGGACTCTTTCCTCTTCAAGCATCAGGACGACTGATTCTGCCCCCGGCGTCGCCGAGGGTCCAATACCATACAAGCCTATGAACAGGGTAGACGACACAATGCTGAGTCAGCTGTACCTCAAGGACACGGCTTTCCAGAGTCTGATGCAGAAACGCATCTTCAACGTCCTGCTCATCGCCACGCCGTACGATGCCTTCAGCATTGAGGAGGACGGGCGCATCGAGGAGCAGATCTACAACGAATACGTGTCACTCAGCCTGTCGTCGCCTCCGCGGTTCACGACAGTAGCCACCTACGCCGAGGCCTACGAGCAGCTTGCCCTGAAGCCCTTCGACCTGATCATAGCCATGCCTGGCGTCGACATCAGCGAGACCTTCCGCGAGGCTGTCGAGATCGACCGGCTCTATCCCGACATCCCGTTCGTGGTGCTGACGCCGTTCAGTCGCGAGGTGCGCCGCCGCATCGCCAACGAGGACCTGCGCGGCGTCGACTACGTATTCTCCTGGCTCGGCAACGTCGACCTGATCCTGTCGATCATCAAGCTGATGGAGGACCGCATGAACGCCGAACATGACATCCTGGAAGTAGGCGTCCAGGCCATAATCGTGGTCGAGGATTCCATCCGGTTCTACAGCTCGGTGCTGCCCCACCTGTTCAAGTTCCTGCTCAAGCAGAGCCAGCAGTTCTCGACCGAGGCCCTGAACCAGCACGAGGCGTCGCTGCGCATGCGCGGCCGCAGCAAGGTGCTCCTGGCCCGCGATTTCGAGGAGGCCACGGCCCTGATCGACAAATACGGCGACCATATCCTGGGCATGATCACCGACGCCAGATTCCCCGTCAACGGCGAGAAGGATCCGCGGGCCGGCATGAAGCTGGCAGACTACCTGCACGAGCGTTCGCCATACACTCCCGTCATCATGGAGAGCCAGGAGGATGCAAACCGCATCCCTGCCGAGGAGGCCGGTTACACCTATCTCGACAAAAACAGCAAGAAACTTCCCGTGGACCTGCGCGGAGCCGTGCAGCGCGAATTCGGCTTCGGCGACTTCATTGTCCGCTACCCCGACACGGGCCGCGAACTGATGCGCTTCCGCAACCTCAAGGAGCTGCAGAACGGCATCTTCGACATCCCCTCCGACCTGCTGCTCTATTACTGCTCGGACAATTCCATCAGCCGCTGGCTCTATTCGCGTGCCCTCTTCCCCATCGCCGAGGCGCTGAAGGGCCGCGTGGCAACCGACATCGACGACGCCCCGATGGTGCGCAAGCTCGTGTTCGAATGCATTGTGCGCTACCGCAGAATGAAAAACCGCGGCGTCGTCGCCGTGTTCCAGCGCGACAACTACGACAATTACAGCAACTTCGCCCGTATCGGTCAGGGCTCGCTCGGCGGCAAGGGCCGCGGTCTGGCATTCATCGACCAGATCCTGAAACGCAACCCCATATGCGAGAACTTCGACGGCGTCCAGATCACCATCCCCCACACGGTGGTGGTCTGCACCGACATCTTCGACGAGTTCATGGACCGCAACGGGCTTTACCCCATAGCCCTCTCCGATGCTCCCGACCAGGAGATACTTGACGCCTTCCTGCGCGCCGAACTCCCCGAGGAGGTCCGCGAGGACTTCCTGGCGTTCTTCGACGTGGTGCACCGTCCGCTGGCGGTGCGCAGCAGCTCGCTGATCGAGGATTCGCACTACCAGCCCTTCGCCGGAATCTACTCCACCTATATGGTGCCCTACATCGCCGACGTCGAGGCCCGGCTCAAGATGCTTTGCCTCGCCGTCAAGGCCGTATATGCCTCGGTATACTTCGCCGACGCCAAGGCCTACATGAACGCCACCAGCAATGTCATCGACCAGGAGAAGATGGCCGTGATCCTGCAGGAAGTGGCCGGCAACGACCACGGCGGTTTCTATTACCCCAGCTTCTCGGGCGTGGGCCGCAGCCTGAACTATTATCCCGTGGGCGACGAGAAGAGCGAGGAGGGCGTAGTGGAACTTGCCGCCGGTCTGGGCGAATACATCGTGGACGGCAGCAAGGCCCTGAGGTTCTCGCCCCTGCATCCGGACCATATCATCCAGACATCGACCCTCGAAAACGCCCTGCGCGACACGCAGACCTATCTGTTCGGCCTGCAGCCCCGGCTCGTGGGTCTCGAAGACTTCAAGGTCGACAACAATTTCAATATCCAGAAAATCCCCGTTTCGGAAGCCTTCAAGACAGGCGCTCTGAAATATATGGTCTCCACCTACGACGTGCAGAACGACTGGCTGCGCGACACCGACCAGGGCCGCGGACGCAAGGTGCTGACATTTGCCAACGTGCTGCGCCAGCGCGTGTTCCCTCTGGCCGACATCGCCAACTTCATGCTCCAGACCGGACAGTACGAGATGGGACGTCCCGTGGAGATCGAATTCGCGGGCAACATCAACCCGACACCTGGCCCCGACGGGCAACTCGGCACGGTCTACTGGCTGCAGATACGTCCCATCGTCGACCGCAAGGAGATGCTCGACGATTCGGTGACCAATGTGCCCGACGATCAGCTGCTGATGCGCAGCGAGACCGCCCTGGGCCACGGCATCATGGACAACGTGCAGTATGTGGTCTATGTGAAACGGAATGCCTTCAGTTCGCTGGTTACGGAGAAGATCGGCGCGGAGGTAGCCGAGATCAACCGCGAGATGAGCGAAGCCGACCATCCCTACATTCTGGTCGGCCCGGGGCGCTGGGGCACTTCCGACCCCTACCTGGGCGTGCCGGTGAAATGGCCGCAGATCGCGGCGGCGCGCCTCATCGTGGAGTCGGCTATCCCCGGATTCCGCGTGGAGCCCTCGCAAGGCACTCATTTCTTCCAGAACCTCACCTCGTTCGGCACCGGCTACATGACCATCGACCCCGCGGCAGGCAACGGTTACATCGACATGGATTACCTCGACTCGCTGCCGGCCGAGAAGGAGACGGAGTTCCTGCGCATCGTGCGGTTTGACGAGCCGCTGACCATAGCCATCAACGGCATGAAGTCGAAAGGAGTAGTTCTCAAACCGACCGGAGGCGTAGCCTGCGGCGAGCCGGAAGCGTGATGGGTAAGGCATGGGAATGCTGGGCACATCCCCGGCGGACGGCACGGGCGCTTCAGGAGGCTCAGGACGAGCTCGAGGAGGCCCGGACAGTCATCGCACAGTTCGAGGCCGCGGAACGCTCCCTGCGCGCCGAAAACGACCGCCTGCAGGCTCTTGCCGACGACCTGGCGCACCGCCGCGACAAGCTCGACGAAGGCGTCAAAAACCTCTCCCTGCAACTCGTGGATACAAACAACCGCCTCAACGACTCTCGTCGCGAGGCGGACAATCTCAGGCTCGAAGCCGAAAATCTCAATACGGAACTAAAGGAGCTGCGTCAGGTCCGCGCCGCCCTGTCGGACTTTGAGAAACGTCTCGACAGCGTCGACAAGATGAAGCAGCATTACGAGGAGCGCGTGGCGCGCCTCCGGGCCAAGGTGCTCGAGCAGCAGCAGGAACTCGCCCTGCTCCGCCCATCGGCTCCTCCGATCCCGCCGGACGAGTCCGACTGGCTCCTGCCTCTGGACTGAGCGGGATGTCCCGCGTCACCGCAGCTGGAAGTGGTCGCCGTTCTCCTTGACGATTTCCTCGTAGTAGCGTTTGTCGTAGCCGGGGAACTCCGGATAGACCGGCACACCGTACTCCGACTTCATGAAGCGGCCTTCGGCATCAGTCTTCTTGCGGTTGCCGTCCATGAATTTCACGAACAGATAACCGGCCAGATCGCGGTAGCTGTCGGTGGCCTGACGGGCCACGTCGGCGCCATGGCGGTTGGCGATGTTGCGGTACGCCTCCATATCGCCGGCGGCCACAGCGGCGCCAAGCTCGGTGTCGGTTTCAGGAACGCGCTTCTCGAAGCTGTCCTCCAGATCCTTCTGCACCTTGCGGATATCCGGAATCATCTGGTCGTAACGGTTGTAGGCCTGGTTGGCCACGATGTTGTTGACCCAGAAGTTGGCGTTCAGGTCCAGCGTGTTGATATCGCCGGAACCGACCTGCGCGGGAACTTCGGTCATGCCGCAGTAGAAAGGCATGTAGACCGATGTGTTGGTATCGTCGGTGCCGAACCAGAAGAGACCGCCTACGGGGTCGGGAAGCCAGTCGCGGCTCTGCGAGACGAAACTCCAGCCGGTCTGCTGGGTGGCTATGGCACGCTCCATGCAGTACTTCTTGCCGTTCACCTCGTATTCCATGGGACGCCAGCGGTAAGGCACGTGGAAAGGACCGGCGCCTATATCCTTGGTCATGTCGTAAGGCGTGCCCTGGAACTGGTCGCGCATAGCCTCCTGCATGTCGCGGACGCTGACCTTGCGGTCGGGCACCACGTAGAGGGGCATCGGCTCGTCGCTGCGGTAATCGACCCAGGGGAACCATTTGTCGGCATCGTCGCGGAAGCGGTTGAAATAGCTCCACACGCGGCCGTCGCAGCCGCGGCGCGTACCGGCGTCATGCACACAGTATGCGTCGGCAAACGAGAAATCCTCGTCCTTGCCGCTGAAATATCCGCGCTTGCGCGCGAACGAAATCATATCCTTGCTGTAACGGACGTTCTTGCGGTCCTTGAGATTGACCTTGCGGATGCGGGGCTCGTTGGCATGGCCCGAGATGGCGTCGTCGGGAATACGGACGGCAATCCACACCGCTCCCTTCTCGGCACCTTTGCCGATCATTTCCATCACCCACACCTCGTTCTTGTCGGCGATGGTGAAGGACTCGCCTTCGGAGGCATAGCCATACCTGGAGACGAGGTCGGTCATGATATCGATGGCCTCCTGAGCCGTGCGGGCGCGCTCAAGCGCGACATAGATCAGCGAGCCGTAGTCCATCACGGCCTGACCCGTGGTGTCGGCCAGCTCCTCGCGGCCGCCCCATGTGGATTCGCCGATGGCCAGCTGATGCTCGTTCATATTGCCCACGACATTGTAAGTGACCGGCGCCTCGGGAATCTCGCCCAACGGCTTGCCCGAATCCCAGTCCGTAATCTTGCGCATCGTGCCTTTGGGATGCTTGCCCGCCGGCGAATGACGCAGCATGCCGTACAGATTGTGCGAATCGGCAGAATAGGTCATCATCACCGACCCGTCGGTCGTAGCCTTCTTGCCAGCTATCAGATTGGTACACGCTTCAGAATCAACTGCGACGCCCGCTACGCAAGCTAAAGCGACGATCCCGCCAAGTATCTTGTTCAATTTCATCTATAAGATTCCGTTAAAATACCATTATGTTGCAAAAATAGTTGTTAAATCTGTTTTTTGCTACAAATTTTATTATTATCTTTGCAAACGTGTTTTTCATGGTATTAGATTTAAGGTTAGAGGATTAGTTGTCGGGAGACAATTAATCTTTTATTTTTTGCCCGTTCCCGGGGTTTATCTCAATATCAGCATGGCGTCGCCGTAAGCTCCGAAGCGGTATTTTTCCTTGACGGCCACCTCGTAGGCTTTCATCACATTCTGGTAACCGCCGAAAGCGGCGACCATCATGAGCATGGTGCTGTAGGGCATATGGAAGTTGCTGACCATGGCGTTGGCGACGGTGAAATCATAGGGAGGGAAAATGAATTTATTGGTCCAGCCCTCGAATGTCATCAGATGGCCGTTCATGCACACGGCCGAGGCCATGCCACGCATCACGGACGTGCCGACGGCACAGATGCGGCGCCCCTTGTCGTGGGCGTCGTTCACCAGGTTGATCAGCGTCTCGTCGACGCACATCTCCTCGGAATCCATGCGGTGCTTGGTCAGGTCCTCGACGTCGATCTCCTTGAAGTTGCCCCAGCCGGAATGCAGCGTCAGGAAACCGCGCTCCACGCCTTTGATTTCAAGGCGCTTCATCAGCTCGCGGCTGAAATGCAGGCCGGCGGCGGGCGCCATCACGGCTCCCTCCTTACGGGCGAATATGCACTGATAGTTCTCGGCATCCGACGGCAGGACGTCGCGCTTGATGTATTCGGGCAGGGGCGTCTCCCCAAGTGCGTAGAGAGCCTCCTTGAACTCGTCGTAATCACCGTCGTGCAGGAAACGCAATGTGCGTCCACGCGACGTCGTGTTGTCGATCACCTCGGCCACAAGCGAATCGTCCTCGCCGAAGTATAGTTTATTGCCGATGCGGATCTTGCGAGCCGGATCCACAAGCACGTCCCAATAGCGGTTCTCGCGGTTCAGCTCATGCAGCAGGAACACCTCGATTCGCGCTCCCGTCTTCTCCTTATTGCCATATAGGCGCGCGGGAAAGACCTTGGTGTCGTTGAACACCATCACGTCTCCCTCGTCAAAATAGTTGATTATTTCCTTGAATGTATGATGCGTGATTTCTCCGGTCTTGGCATCCAGTACCATCATCCGACACTCGTCGCGGTTCTCCACGGGATGCTGTGCGATGAGCCCTTCCGGAAGCTTGAATTTGAATTGGGATAGTTTCATTATTGTTGTAAAAAATGGATGTGCTGCACACGTGCGGCTATTTCATTATGTTATAGACGGATAAACCGTATCAAATATTGCAAAAATCGTGCCTGAGTCGCTGCGTTAAGATTATTTAACTTATTTCTCGGGGTTATCGGGGAATTCGAGTGGCCCGTTGGCTATGATTTCCACAGCCTGGTCGATGCTCAGGGCCTGCTGCTCAGTGTAATCGCCGACGCGTGTTCGGCGCAGTCCGACGAGATGAGCACCCGAGTCGAGGGCTTCGCCCAGATCGCGTGCCAGGGCCCGGATATATGTTCCTTTGCTGCAGAGCACGCGGAGCGTCAGCACCGGAGCCTCCCACTTCAGGATCTCCATTTCGCGGATCTCGAGCGGTTTGGCCTTGATGTCGACCTCCTTGCCCTTACGGGCATAGTTGTAGGCCCGCTTGCCGTCGATCTTGACCGCCGAGAACACCGGAGGCACCTGCATCACGTGGCCGATGAAACGGGGCAACACCTCCTCAATCCGCTCCCGGGTGATATGTTCCCAGGGATAAGTGGCGTCGATCTCTTTCTCAAGGTCGTAGCTGGGTGTGGTGGCGCCGAATTTGACTTCGGCGACATATTCCTTCATGCCCTCCTGCAGCTCGGTGATACGTTTGGTGGCTCGTCCTGTGCACACAATCAGCACGCCGGTGGCCAGCGGGTCGAGCGTGCCGGCATGGCCCACCTTGAACTTACGCACGTTGAGCCGGCGCTGGATGGCCCCGCGGAGCCGCTTCACGGCGTCGAAGGAGGTCCAGCCCAAGGGCTTGTCAATGATGATTATTTCTCCGGAGATGAAGTTCATAAATAGCCTATATAGCAAATAGCCTTGATAGCCTTAATAGATGGGATGGTAAATAGCAGATATCACCACTATTACCACAGGATGCAGAGGATGCCCATGATGGCGCAATAAAGGGCGAACCACCAGAGGTTGCCTTTCTTGACCAGACTGATCATCCAGGCGCAGGCGGCGCAGCCCGACACAAACGCGGCGACAAAGCCGACAACCATGCACAGGACGCTTGTCTGCATGGTGGCGTGGTAGGCAGGCTCAAGCATGTCCTTGACATCAAGCAGAGCTTCGCCCAGAATGGGGATGATCACCATCAGGAAGGAGAAGTTGGCCACCTGGCTGCGCTTGTCGCCCAACATGATGCCCGTGGCGATCGTAGTGCCGGAACGGCTCAGGCCCGGCAGCACGGCCACGGCCTGAGCGCAGCCGATAATCATGGCGTCCCACCAACTGATGTCGCGTCCTGCGTTCTGAGGTTCAAGCCCCACGTGGCCGCGCACCTTGCGCATGTCGCTCAGTTGCGCGAACAGCAGCAGCGCCGCCGTGACGCACAGACAGATGCCCACTACCAACAGTCCGTCGGAAAATATCTGCTCCACCTGGTCCTTGAAGCAAAAGCCTACAATCGCAACCGGGATACAGCTGAGCAGGATCTTGCATACATAGTAAAAATCGGCATCGCGGCGGAAGGTGAAGAAACTGCGGCACAAGTCGCGGAACATGGGCCAGAGCACCGCGATCGTGCTCAGCACCGTTGCCGCATGCAATATCACGGAAAATTGCAGATTCTCGTCGGCCGGCAAGTCAATGCCAAGTATTGTCTTGAAAATCTCGAGGTGTCCGCTGCTGCTGACCGGAAGGTATTCCGTCAGGCCTTGGACGATGCCCAGAATCAGGGCGTCAAGCCATTCCATCTGTTAAATTTGGGATATTTGGAATCAATAAGTTGTAGATAGTCTATACCGGTCGGGGATGATCAGTGTTTGCGGCGCGGCGACCAGATGATGGCCACGGCCATCAGGAGGAACCCGAGGAATGCCATCAGCGGGCCGACCACGATGCGGCGTGTGCTGAACACGTCGGGGTTGAACACAGCCGGGTCGCTGGAACCGCCGCCGCTCATCAGTGCGAAGCCCACGATGATCAGCAGCAGGCATGCCGCCATCATCCAGTAATTCACCCGCGTGAAGGGTCGTTGTGATGCCGTCTCCGGCTTCATGTCGGCTTTGTCGCTGTGCAGCAACCTGTTGATTATATTCTTACTCTTAGCCATAGTTGATTCTGATTATGATTTGAAGAGAGGGTGCCCGGTTCGGGTCATTTGAACAGTTCGTCGTAATCTTTGCGCAGGTAACGGGTTGCGGCGATCCATGAGCAGAGCGTGCAAAGCAGCACACCGGCCGCTACCATACATGCTGCGACGATGCCGAAAGCCTCCCAGCTGATAAACGATGCGATGTCGAGCAAGCCGCTGCTCCGCGCTCCCCACATTCCCAAGGCGGTGAATCCGGCTGCGATCACTCCGGCGATCAGGCCACTTAAGGCGCTGCCCCCCACTATCGGCCGGCGGATGAATCCGTTCGTGGCGCCCACAAGCTGCATGGTGTGTATGGTGAACCGCCGCGAATATATCGACAGATGAACCGTGTTGTTGATCAGGACGAAGGAGATGAACAGCATGACTGCGGCAACAATGCCGAGCACCACGGTAAGCCGCGCCAGATTCTCGTTCATGGCTTCGACCATTTCGTCGTCAGGCGACGCCACGCTCTCGACACCGGGCTCTTTCCGGAGTTCACGCTTTATAGTGTCGATATTGGCCTTGGAGATATAATCGGCTTTGACCGTGAAGCTGACTTCCGGGCTAAGCGGGTTGACGCCGAACATGTCCTGCAGATTCTCGCCGGTGTCCTCGGCCCAGAGCCGCATGGCCTCGTCGCGGCTCACAAACCGTACGGTCGCCGCGTAGGGCTTGCTCCCGATTTCGGCAGCAAGGCGCTCGCCCTGGCTGTCGGGGATGCTGTCGCCAAGTATCACCGTCAGCTCAAGCTGCTCCTTGAGCCGCCGGGTCTCGTTGTCACCGCTAATCCAGATCAGCGCGATGATGCCCCCCAACAGCAGCACCATCGTCACCGACACTATCGTCGTGAAATGCGATGCCCAGAAGGATATCTTTATCTCCTTGTTTTCTCCTTGTTTCATATATGACAGGGAACAGCAATTCCATCTGTTTTCAATTCAAATTGCAAAGTTAATACATTAACACCCCCCTTGTCAAGTATTTCGCAAGATAAATCTTGCGAAGGTTTAAAAGTTTATGGGTTTAAACAGAGGGGCGCGCCCTGCTTTCGCATTGGCGCGCCCCCGCTGTATTAGCTGTATTATCTGTAACGGATTTTATTTCACCATCACTTTATAGCTCTTGCCGTCCACATGGACTGCATAGACTCCGGCTGCGGCTGCGATGCGGCCATCGGCTGCGATCTCACCCTGGCAGAGAACTGCTCCGCCCAGATCGCATACGGTCACGATCATGCCCTGTGCACCGGTGACATGGATACATCCTGTGCCGCCGAACACATGCACGCCGTCGGCCAGTGAATTCCGGATTCCGGAAGTCGTAACTTCAACCTCTACGGGCACCACTGCCGACTCACCCTTGGCATAGCGTGCGGAAACTCCGAACACGTATGTACCTGGTTCCATAGCCTCGGCAAACTGATAGCCTGTCGTTTCGGGAGATGCGAGACATTCGGCCTCCTTATAGACGTTGTATCCCTTGAGCTCGTCTGCGGCTGTGCCGGCTCCCTCGTAGGTGATGTCGTCGATCATGAGCATGAAGCTGGTTTCGCAGTAGCTGATGTTGCGGAGGGCCACACGCTTGGTGCCTTCGGGCACGTCAACGCTGATTTCCTGCCATGTGTCGTCGAAGACTCCGTCGCGAGCCACGGACTTGAAGCTGTTCAGGTTCATGTCGCCGTCGCTGCAGAGCACCTCGTATCCGGCGCGGTATTTCGGGAAATTAAGCACCTTGAACTTGATGGTCTGGGCCTTTCCGGAGAGTTCGGGCGAGATCATCCAGTCGTCGGCTGAATCTGTATCGCCACCGGGGCATATCGACATGAGGAACTTGGATCCTGTGGCAGCGGGGAATGCCGTTGCCGGCAGAGGACCTTCGGCATTGTCGATAACTGCGAACGAAGCGGGTTCGCCGCTGGGCAGTCCGGGGATTACCAGCGCCTGGCCGGTACCGTCGTTGATACCGAGGATGCCGCGGCCGTCGCCGTCAAAGCTTGTCCAGCCATGCTGGCTTGCAGAACCGGCCGTCCAGTCCTCGAACGATTCCGTCTTAACTCCGCTTTCCGTAGCGGCGGGAGCATCCCAGGTCAAGGTCACTATCCTGTTATCGTCGGATGTGGCTACAACATTCTCCACGGGTGCGAGTCCGCTCTCTACCGTCAATACGGTCACCACGGCACTCTCGTTGTCGGTTGCGTCCTGATCCTCCTCATAGTTAACCTTGAAGCTGAGTTCATGGCTTTCGGCCAGGTCGACTGCCGGGAATGAATGGGAAAGAGTAAAGACAGCGGTTTCACCGGCCTTGATCTCCTTGCCCTCGGCCTCGACAGCCTTCTCGCCGTCGACATACATCTCAACCGACTCGGGCAGGGCGTCCTCACGGCCGCTGTTGGCCACGACGACATCGATATCGAATGTTGCGCCAGGGGTCACGCTGACAGGAGCATTATGGCTCTGAAGCGTCACGTCCTTAACGGGAAATTCCCATATGCGGATATTGTCGATAGATGTGAAGGTATGCGATTTGCAGGTAGCCTCAACAGTGCAGATGGCCACATTGTCGGTGTAGTCGGTAAGATCGACTGTCACCTTATTCCATCCGGGATTGCCATGGCAGATCTCGTCCACACTGCGAGGTTCGCCCAGCGAATGCCACTTGCCGTCGCCATAGGTGTAGATTCTGAACTCGAGCAGGTTTTCATCCTTGCGGGTCTCCTTGCTGTGGTTGTAGACCATCATCGTAAGACTGGGAGCGAGGCCGCTGCCGAGGTTGACCTTACCGGTGTACAGACGGCCCTTGCTGTCTATATTCAGCGATTCGAGAGCTATATAGGCACCGTCGTTGTCGGCCGATTTGAAACCTTCGAGGCCGTCGGTCATCAGGCCCCAGCGGCACATTCCTTCAACAGTCTCGTCGAATGCGGCTGTGGCCAGGCCCACTGCTCCACGTTCGTTAACGAACGATTCCCTGTAAGGCATGCGGTAGGGTTTGCCCACGTTGACATAGGGAGTGATGACGCCCGACGAGCCTTCGTTCTTGCTGTTGCGTGCGCGAATCACGTAGCGCTTCATAGTCTGGGGGGCATCCTGTGCCACTGCGTCGAACTCGTACGATGTGCCGACAATTCCGACCTTGACCTCATCTTCGTAGGGATTTCCGTACATGTCGAACTTCAGCTCATTGAGGTCGTAGGTAAGCAGGTCGGGATTGAGGGGATAACCCTCGTAGTCGACCGTGGGAGCCTCCCAGCTGATGAGGAGATGACCGTAAGGATGAGTTTCCTTGAGCACGATCTTGTCGGGATCGGGATATGAAGGACGGTTGATACCCACGAAAGCATCTTTGTAGGATGCACGTCCGGCCCATCCTGTGCGTGCGGAGAATATGTAGGGAAGCTCTTCGGGCACATCTACGGTCACGGCCACCTTCTGACCCGGATAAGCCTTGTATGTGCGACCCGCGGGGGTCTGTACGCCGTTGATGTAGAAATAAACGTCCTGAGTGCTGTTGGCATTGAGGGCATCGCCGTTGAGGCTGTTTGTGGCGGCAGTGTAGATCAGTTCGGCTTTAAGCGAACCGTCGGCTGCCGGAACAACCTCAAGCACGCCGCGGTCGGGCATCAAGCCGTTGACACCGGCTGAAATTGAAAGATCGTCGAGATAGACCTCGGCCTAAATATTAGTCTTGGCCTCGCGGGTGAAGTGGAATCCAAGGAAATATTGTCCGTCTTCCTCCACTGTAAAGTATTCCTCGCGGTTGCCCATGTAGATATTATCAGCCTTGTCGAGCGGAATGGTCTCCATGACGCGCTGAGTGAGCATGGCGGGATCTGCTCCCTTGCCAAGCATCACGTCAAGGTTGCCTGCATCATCAGCCTTGGACTTTGCGTTGAAAGTCAGGATATAATACATGCCTTTCTGCAAAGTCACCGGAGGTGTGATCAGCCAGTGGTCGTTGCCGTTGTCGTTCGGGAACAGTCGTACCCGACCGTTGAAGACCTCGAAGTTGTTCGACGTATTCAGAAGATTGATTCTCGTGTATCCGTCGAGGGAGTTCTTGGCATTGAAATTGTTGGAGTAAGGCGTGCTGAGCACAAGCACCTTGGCCATGGCGGGTTCGCCCTGACCTGCGGCATTGAACGCCATCATCGTGTAGACATTCTGCACGCCGGGAGTTACCTCCACGTCAAACTGAATGACAGCACCGGGGGCCACGCCTTCTGTGATGGTCTTGAACAGAACGCCATCCTTGTATATCTCTACTTTGGTGAGTCCGGCCACGTCTGCGCCGTTGATTGCCTTTTCAGGCACCTTGAACGAAATCTTGCCGTCGTTGCCTCCGGTGGCGCTATAGGCTACCTCTACGTCGGTGGGCGCATTGGGCAGCGATCCGTCAACCTCGATAATGTCAAATCGTTTGATACGGAGCGCATCGGAGTTGACATTGTCGGGAATCTTGCCCATAAGACCTACGAAATACATGCCGTCTTCGGGAACCGAGAGGAACATTTCGTCGGTCTGGACAACATCAAGATTGCTTCCGCCTTTGACAAGCAGACCTTCTTCGGCCACGGTTATGTCGAACGCGTCACGATAGTTGCCCTTTCCCGCTTTGATGGTATAGGTAGCGACGCCGTTATCGCTGCAAGCCGTGAGTTTCACACGGTAGAACTTGTCTTTCTTGAGCTTCAGGCCCGGCGATACGAGCCAATCGTTGTACATGACCTTTGTGGAATAGTCGCGGCTGATGGATACACCTACGCTACCGCCGCCACCGGCATAATACTGCCAGCCATATTGCCTATCCTGGTCGAGAGTGAAGCCGTTGAGCGACGTCTGCATGTTCATGGCAGGATAGTAGGGAATCTCATTGTTAAGGGCAATGTAGTTGGTATTGCCCAACAGAGCCGTTGTCTCATCTTCCTTGACTTCGGAAACCACGTACTGCCAGCCGTTGGGCTCGGTACCGAGTTCGAAAGCAGTGTCGACAAGCGAATAGGTGTTTGTCTCCTCATCGAGCGTCGGAGTGTCTGTGAGCACGCGGCCCGATGTCGTGGCCACCTGATAGGTGGTTACGCCATCTTTGGCGGGCCATACGATTCTCATCTGCTTTTCGGGAGTATACTGAGCCTTGTAGAGATACGTATTATTAAGCACTTCCGTACCTACGGTCAGTGTATAGTCGGCTTGCGCTCCCGCGTTGTATTCGTTGTAGGCCACGGCACTGTAGACATGTGTGCCGGGCTGGGCGACATAGTCGGTAATCGCCAGTTTCGAACCGACTGCCGGCGTTTGCACCTCCTTGATGACTCCTCCGTCGCGATAGACGACCAGTTTGGTGAGCGATGAGATGTTGTTGCCCCTGATATTCCTGGTGGGACAGGTCACCTCGATATTGGTCTTCAAGATGCCCGACGGATCGGCCGTCACCGCCAGACCCGGCTGTTCAGGCGCATCCATCGACGCCTCCACCAGCTTGAAATTATCCCAGTATAACGCACGTCCGTCGTAATTGCAGTATGCGTGCAGACAGAGATAATATTCACCGGCCTCCGTCGGCTCAAAATATGCCGAGTAAGTGAGGAAATTCTGCGTGATTTTGTCCACCTTCATTACGGAGGTGTGAGCATCGGCGATAGCCGGTTTCGCAGTACCCTTCTTGTAAAGAAGGATCTCGAAATATTTCTCGCCGTTGTCGGAATTGGTTCGCGAATCGATATCGAAACGATAGCTTTTGCCCGCTTCGAAATTGAATCCGTTTTCAGTGAACCACAGATAATAGTCGTTCGCCCTGCTCCCGCCCGAGGGAGACTGCGACAAATACAGTCCTCCTGACGATTGGGTGATACTGCGCGTAGAGCTGTTGCCTTTGGCATTTGGCCATTTTGAGATGGTGTTGTAAGCCGCGAAGTCCTGTGACCACGGTACATTGTCACCTGCTAAAGCCGAAGCCGCAAACACGCATGCTAACGCGAATGTAGTAAATTTTCTCATTGGCTTCGAGTTGATGATTATGGTTATTTTATTGTATTAAATTGTATAGGTATTGAATTAGGAAAAGACTTGGTGTGTTTCATAGAGATCGGCAGAACAAATTTTAACACGAAAACCGCATTTAACAAAATTTAATTCAAGATTGCCGAATAATAATACCATCCAATATAAAAAATTTATACAAATTTTTTAACTTTTCGGAAATCCATCTGTGGCAAATTTAGAAATAATTATATATATTGCAAAATTTTAAGCAAAAAATCAACACTAAGAGGGAAATTTGGCTGCACAAGAAGAATTTATAAAGAGTTCAAGGCACGGGACTCTTTTATTTCCAAGTGGCGAATGGGTGTATGAGCAACACCAGTGGCGGTGGTAATTATTTATGTTATGCAGCATAATTGCTACATTTCTTTTGATTTCGTTATTTTTTTCCGTAAAAAACATTAATTTTGGCATCGATTGACTGACCTAACAAACTGACATGAAAAACTCTTTACTAACGACATTGCTGATGCCGGCTTTGTTTGCGACCGCACCGGCATTGAATTCTAAGGCGCAGGACAGCGCCACGCTCTTTCCGGGCGACGGTGCCACGATTCATGCCTTAGGCGGATTCAAGACCTGGACAAAAGATGTGAATGGCGAGACCCAGACGTTCACACAGACTCAAGCCCAGCTTGACAAAATCATCGCCACCCCCACCAACACAGACAACATTTATCTGTTCCCGGAAGGGGGCTGGGAAACAGATGCCAACAAGGCTATCGGCATTCAGGGAGTCTACATCGACATGGGCGCCCAAAAGGAAGTCGGCACCGTCAGCACGACATGGGAAGGTGCCGCTGCCAATGCAATGGACATCTATGTGATGACGGATGTTCCGACTCCCGAAAACATCCGGACAGCCACACCGGCCTACTCGGGAACCGGCCTCGGCCAGTACACGCAACACACTGCTAAACTGACCTCTTACAACAGCGGCCGATATCTGGCGTTGGTTCCCCGCGATGCCACCAACTGGGGCTGGGGAGTGAAGATCCGCTCCATCTCAGCTACACAACCTGTGGAAACGGTTCTGACTTCGTTCAGCGCATCCCCGTCGTTCGTTCTGCTGAACACTCCGACCAGGATGACCTACACCTTCAGGGATCAGTTAGGAGTGGACATCGAGCGCAGCGCCATCACTTCGGTTGAAGTTGTCGGCGACAACGCCATACTGAGCGGCGACGACATGCTGACCATAACCAGCGGCAACTCCGCCACTATCAAGGCCACCCTGGGCAATGTGTCGATTAATTCAACAGTTTATGCGCCGGTAGCCCCGCAGACCCCCAATCCTGCCGACATAAAGGCCCCGATATTAGTTGACGCCGAGTCGGCCAAGACGGCTGTATGGGCGTTTGGCTGGGACGGCGGAGCCACCGACCTCGGCAACATACCATTCGACAACGGTTCGGTTGCCAAATCGCTCGGTGATGTCAAGACCGTCTTCTTCGGCAACTCCCTCTATACCGGCAATACGGCCGACACCGATTTCAATCCCTCGGGAAAAGGATACAAGTCGCTCCGCGTATCCATCTTCAGCCCGCGGGCAATCAACGGTTCGCTTACCATCCAGAGGGTACGCTACGGCGAGGACCAGAACGGACAGGATAAGTCCGTCAGCTTCCATCTTGAGGCCGGCAAATGGTCACAGCTCTCCTTCGATTGCAGTAATGTCACCAACATTCATGCAATGTCTGTAAAGCTCAACGGTGACAATGTGAGTGACCTGCTGCTCGCAAACATATACTTCACGCCCCTCAGTATCGAGGGCGACACCGAAGCTCCGGTGATCGAGAGCGCCACTGCAAGCTGCACTCTCCCCATGAGCGCGAACATTACAGTCAAAGCAACCGACAACCTGAACCCCACGATTACCTATCACCTGACATATGGCGACAATAGCGTGAGCTTCGAAGGTCCCGGTGGCGAAGAAACCACATATACCGTCGAAGGCCTGCTCCCCGATACGGAATACACTTTCACGGTGACCGCATCGGACGGCGCCAACAATTCCGCACCGCAAGACATAGTAGTGACCACTCTTGCCGAGGACGCCGAATTCAATCTCGGCACAAATCCCGACGGCAGCATCCGATATCTGCCCTTCTCAACTTTCGCCAGCAACGATAATCACGGTCCCGACCGCATTACCGACGGCGATTTCACGACCGGTTTCATCGCCGTGAACCGCCCCAACGGCATCAACGGAAGCAGTTCCGACGAGGACAAGACCACATTTTCCAAATCGCGCTATCCCTGGGTGGGCGTTGATATGGGTACGCCTCATGTCATAAGCAAGCTCCGTTTTGCCCCTCTCAACGCAGACAAAATGGAACTCGGCATGTTCCAGGGCGCCAACAAGCGCGACTTCTCCGACGCCGTCACGCTCCACATGATTATGGATCAGCCCGCCTCCCGAGAGTGGACGGAGGTTGAACCAGACTGCTCCAAGGGTTTCCGGTATGTGCGTTATGTCGGACCTGACGACACGCGCTCGAACATAAGTGAGATCCGCGTATTCGGAACTCCGGGCGCCGGCAACGACGACAAGTATATCCAGCTGTCCGAGCTTCCCACACTCATCGTGAACACCGAGGACAGCGAGGATCCCTGGGACAACGTATTCGACCCCGACAAAGAACACAAAATCAAGACTCAGATAATAACCATCAACGATCACAATATCTTCGTTTCAGAACCCGGTACAATCAAGGAGCGTGGAAACGGTTCCCGCAACTTTGCGAAAAAGCCCTATCAGCTGAAGTTCGATACGAAACAGCGGATCATGCCCGGCTCTGTAAAACTGAAGAAATGGGTGCTTCTGAACAACGCTACCGATCAGACACAACTGCGCAATGAGCTGGCCTTCCGCGTGTCGGAGCAATTCGGCATGGAATTCACTCCGTTCCATCAGCAGGTGGAGCTGGTGCTCAATGGCCAATACAAGGGCATCTATCTGCTGGCCGATCAGGTAGAGGTAAACGATGGCCGTATACCGGTCGACGAACTCAGCTATGCCGACGAAGATGATGTGGAGATCACCGGCGGTTACCACATGGAGGTCGATGCATATGCATGGCAGGAACCCGACGGCGCATGGTTCTCGACTGTCGACCAGGATGAGGATAACGTCCGTAACGGCAACAACCAGACCTCGGGAATCACGGTGACTCTGAAATCACCCGAAGCTCCGGAAGAAGAGGATGTCCTGAAGGATGGCACGCATACGTTTGAACAGGCCATGGCCAATTTCACCAAGCAGCGCACTTACATCAAGAATTACTTCAAGGCCATGATCGACGCGATTCCCGATGGAACGGCAGCGATGGCCGAGGACGGCGAGGCTGTCGATCCCGTGGAGGCCTACCGCAGCAAGCTTGACATCAGCAGTCTGATGAAGCATATTCTCATCAACGAGGTCTGCGGCAACAAGGACGCCATGTGGAGCGTACATATGTACAAGAAGCGTGGCGACAGCCACATCTACTCCGGCCCGATCTGGGACTTCGACATAGCGTTCCGCAACGGTGCGGGAGCCATGGACAACAAGCACATCACAGACGGCACCTGGATGTTCCTGACTCCCGGAGTAGCAAGCGGTGTGGGACCATGGGTAGGATCCATTCAGAAGATGATGAAGAACGACCCCTATTGGGAAGAGGACATGTCGTACGAATGGAATCTGGCACGCTACAACGGATTCTCGGCCGATTGGATGAACGAGCAGGTCGATGATGCAGCCGATCAGATACGCACGGCACTCCCCGCGCATCTGAAACGCTGGCCTATCCAGTCTGTCAGAGAAGGCGTGACAGTCGGCGATACATATGATGACCATATCAACTTCCTGAAGGATTTCAACACCGCAAGCGTGGCTCATGTCGATGCTCCGACCATCGCCAACTATGACGCCGCATGGACGCCCATAGCGACCGGCATCGACAATGTCGGCAACGACCGCGCCAATGCGAAGGTCACTGTCTACTCCGTCGACGGTCGCCGCGTATGGAGCGGTGCCCGGGGCGCAATGCCTCGTCTCGGTGCCGGCGTATACATCCTGCGCGGTGACAAACAGACGCGCAAAATCATAATCAGGTAAACAAGTTAAACCCTATTCCGTAACGGGCAAGTCCGCGAGCATTTCGCCGCAGGTCTTGCCCGTTTTCGGATGCCGCCACATGGGAGCAAGCTCAGCCATCGGGCGCAGGAAGAACTCCCGCTCCGCCAGATGCGGGTGCGGCACCTGCAGTGTCGGGCTATCGATCAGGAGCCGGTCAATGGCGATGATGTCGATGTCGAGAAGCCGGTCGGCATAACTGCCGTCGGCCGTGCGGTGCGGTCCTCCGCCAAGCTCCTTCTCGACGCCCTGCAGGAACGCGAGCACAGCCTGCGGCTCATCGTTGCTGACAAACGACATGCCGATGTTCATGAACTCGTTGTCGCTCTCATAGCCCCAGGGAGCACTCTCGTGGACATGGCTCAGCTCAAACAAGCCGTATTTTGCCGCAATTTTGCGAACCGCCCGCGACAGATTCAGCCGCCGGTCGCCCAAATTGCTACCTATATTGATAAAATAGTACATTTCATTTATCATTAATAAGGAGGGTCGGGCTTTCGCTCCGACCCTCCAGGCGTGTTAGCATTAAGATAAGTAATAAGGCTTTTACTTCAATGTTTTCTTTACCTCGACCTCTTCAAAGCCCTCGATGATATCGCCTTCGCGGATATCGTTATAGCCCTGGACGGAAAGACCGCAGTCATAACCGGAGACTACCTCCTTGACGTCGTCCTTGAAGCGCTTGAGGCTTCCGAGTTCGCCGGTGTAGATCACGATACCGTCGCGGATCACGCGCACCTTGGAGCGGCTCTTGATCTTGCCGTCGCGCACCAGAGCGCCGGCGATCGTGCCCACCTTCGATATATGATAGGTCTGGAGCACTTCGGCCGTACCGGTGATCTCCTCCTTGATTTCGGGAGCGAGCATGCCTTCCATGGCGTCGCGAACTTCCTCGATGGCTTTGTAGATCACCGAGTAGAGTCGGATTTCCACACCCTCCTGCTCGGCCTCCTTGCGGGCCTGTGCCGAGGGACGCACCTGGAATCCGATGATGATGGCATCGGAAGCGGCGGCCAGGGTCACATCGCTTTCGGAGATGGCGCCCACGCCCTTGTGGAGGACGTTGACCTGCACCTCGGGAGTCGACAGCTTGAGCAGTGCGTCGGAAAGGGCCTCGATCGAACCGTCCACGTCACCCTTGACCACAAGGTTGAGCTCGTGGAAGTCGTTGAGGGCGCGGCGGCGACCAAGCTCCTCGAGGCCGAGGCGCTTCTTGGTACGCAGGCCGAGCTCGCGCTGCAGCTGCTCGCGCTTGGTGGCGATCTCGCGTGCCTCCTGCTCGGTGGCCATCACGTTGAAGGCATCGCCGGCGGCAGGGGCGCCGTTCAGACCGAGGACCTGCACCGGCGTGGCCGGCCCGGCCTCCTTGACGCGCTGGTTACGCTCGTTGAACATCGCCTTGACCTTGCCATAGTTCGTTCCGGCCAGCACGACGTCGCCCACGCGGAGCGTGCCGTTCTGAACCAGTACCGTGGCTACATATCCGCGGCCCTTGTCGAGCGCCGACTCGATCACCGATCCCACGGCATTGCGGTTGGGATTGGCCTTCAGGTCGAGCATCTCGGCTTCGAGAAGCACCTTCTCCATCAGTTCCTCGACGCCGATACCTTTCTTTGCCGATATATCCTGGCTCTGGTATTTGCCTCCCCACTCCTCTACAAGGTAGTTCATGTTGGCAAGCTGCTCCTTGATCTTGTCGGGGTTGGCGGCGGGTTTATCTATCTTGTTGATCGCGAACACCATCGGTACGCCGGCGGCGGACGCATGGTTGATCGCCTCGATGGTCTGGGGCATCACGTCGTCATCGGCGGCGACGATGATGATGGCCAGGTCGGTGATCTTGGCACCGCGGGCACGCATGGCGGTAAACGCCTCGTGACCCGGAGTATCCAGGAAGGTGATATGGCGGCCGTCGTTCAGCTTGACGTTGTAGGCACCGATATGCTGCGTGATACCGCCGGCCTCGCCGGCGATCACGTTGGCCTTGCGGATATAGTCGAGCAGCGATGTCTTACCGTGGTCCACATGACCCATGACCGTGACGATGGGAGGACGGCTCACCAGATCCTCCTCCTTGTCCTCGGGATTCTCGATGGCTTCGGTCACATCGGCCGATACGAACTCGGTCTTGAAGCCGAACTCCTCGGCTACGATGTTGATGGTCTCGGCGTCGAGACGCTGGTTGATGCTGACCATCACACCGAGGTTCATACAGGTGGCGATGACCTGGTTGACAGCCACGTCCATGAGGCTCGCGAGGTCGTTGGCCGTAACGAACTCGGTGATCTTAAGCACCTTGCTCTCGGCTGCCTGACGCTCGGCGTTGGCGAGTTCGCGGTTGTGCATCTCCTCGCGGCGTTCCTTGCGGAACTTCACGCCCTTCTTGATCTGCTTGCTGGTGAGGCGAGCCAATGTCTCCTTGACCTGCTTCTGTACGTCATCATTATTGTTGTCCTGGCGGTTGCCCTGACGGCCCTGGGGCTGACCCTGGGCGTTTGCGCCGCGGTTGCGACGGCGGTTTCCGCCCTGCTGGCCCTGACTCTGGCCCTGGCCGGGACGCTGCGAGCGGTTCTGTTCGTTGCGCTGGCCGCGGCGGGCATCGGAACCGAAGCCCGGCTGCTGCGCAGCCTTCTCGACGTCGACCTTCTCCTTGCCTATGCGCTTGCGCTTGCGCTCGGCACGCGACTTCTTGCTGGGGCGCATAGCCGAATTGATTGCCGACAGGTCAATCTTGCCCACCACTTTCAGACCCGGCACTTCGGGTATGGGGGCGCGGAACGGCTCTGTCGCCGGTTCACCTGCTTTCTTTGTCTCTGGAGTTGCCTCGTTCTTGGGCTGTTCCTGCTGCATCGTATTTTGGTTATTACCGCTTGTTTTCTGCTCTTTGGCAGGCTCGGGCTTCTCGTTGCGGGGAGTCTCGGCCTGAGGTTGGGGCTTCGGCTCCGGTTTGGGCTCAGGTTTCACCTCCGGTTTAGGCTCGGGCTTGGGCTCGGGCTTGGCCTGGGGTTCAGGCTTGGCCTGGGCGGGCTGCTCGGGCTGCTTGGGAGCGACGGCCTCGGCTACGGGCTTTTCGGGAGCCTTGGCCTCGGGAACGGACTTGGGCTGCTCAGGCGCAGCGACCGGCTGCTGTGGATTGCCCTCAACCACAGCCGCACGGGGATTGTCCAGATCGATGGTACCCAAAATCCTGGGACCCGCCAGCCGGGCACCTCCGGCCGCTTCGGCCGTGCGGGCTTTCTTCTCCTCGCGATCCTTCTTCTCCTCGCGACGGGTCGTTATCCTTTGTTCGACGACGGCCTTGGCATCCTTGTCCTTGCTGAACTCCCTGGTCAGCAACTCGGCGGCATCGGCATCGATGCGGACATTCAGAAGATTGTCCCCCTCGATCTCGACGTCGTGCTTCCTCAGGAACTCCACTGCCGTATTGACCGACACGTTAAGTTCTTTTGCTAATTTACTTATCTTTGTGCGCATAAGCTGTGTTTGGTTCTATAATTACATTCGGCCCCCATGCGGGGCCGGGACCGCCTCAGCGGCCTCAGTCCTCGAATTCGGCGCGGAGCACATTCATGACCTGCTCCAGCGTGCTGTCCTCGAGGTCGGCCTGCTCCAGCGTCTCACGCGGCGCGTTGAGAACAGCCTTGGCTGTGCCGAGTCCCAGATTCTTCAGCGCCTCGATCACCCAGTCGTCGATCTCGTCGCGGAACTCGTCGAGGTAGATATCCTCCTCACCTTCCTCGATGTCACGGTAAACGTCGATGGCGTAACCTGTCAGCATGGTGGCCAGCTTGATGTTCAGACCACCCTTGCCGATGGCCAGGCTCACCTCCTCGGGACGCAGGAACACCTCGGCGCGCTTCTCCTCCTCATCCAGGCGGATGCTGCTGATCTTGGCTGGACTAAGCGCGCGCTGGATGTAAAGCTGCGGGTTGGACGTGTAGCTTATGACGTCGATATTCTCGTTGCGCAGCTCGCGGACAATGCCGTGAATGCGGCTTCCCTTGAT
>JAQXIE010000056.1 GCA_029007645.1 Bacteroidales bacterium | reverse complement strand
ACCGAGCCTCCAGAATATTGAATGTTTTGTCGCCACTTTTTTGTATCGAGTCTTTTAAAACAAAGAAACTCAAATGGTAAGCGCGACTATTGGCAAATAATATAATATTTTTCCCAGAATAAGGAATCAATTCTCCATTTTCATCACGAGTTAAGTAAGTGTAAACAGGAGTTTCCATACCCAAGGTTGGAGAAAAATGCTTGGAACGCTTATATAGGGTCGTATCCGAGACTTCAGTAGAAATTATCTTTTCGTAAGTTTTAGCTTCATTACCTTCATTTTGAGCTATTAAGTCTGACAAATCATAAACCATAAGACTTATGAGGTGCCCGTAAGTCTCAGAATTTTGATTGGAATCAGAACTCACCAAAGTTGCCAATCTATTCCCGTATTCATGTTTCGTAAATGATTGCATTTCATCATCTATTTCGTCCCATTCCAAACCCAAGAAGGAGACATCATGTTTCGCATGAACTATTCGGTTGCCACCATTATTGCTAACAATCCTTGAAGGGATGCGATCTATATCTCCAATTCTAAGAGATGATAAGTCTACTGATGGATCGTATTTTCCAAAGTCTCCATATTCAGGGGTGCGAAAATTTGGAAAAATATCATCAAAACAAGCCAGGATGCCAGCTATTCCTAATATCAAGCCAAAAGATATCCAAATGTAGCGAAATATCTTTTTGTGAGGAGTAATAGATCCATCTGTTTTATTTGAATCCTCCATCACAGGATCCTCATACTCATTTGGCTTTCTATTTGCAATGACAATCAATGTTATTCCAATGATGAGTATAATATAGATTAATATAAGCAGTGTCTCGTCTATATATACATCTTCAAATAAATTATTAGATGTTTGAAGTACGATCTGTAAGGCATTGACACTGGCCAATATTAAGAGATATCCAAAGCATTTCATCGTTTTATATGCTTTAGGGCACTCTGAAGGTTTATACATCAGGATATAAGTAGCTAAGGCGAACCAACAGATTATAGAGTAGCCTGAAAATTGTACTTCACCGTGTCGGGCAATAAGAATTACCAACTCTAACCCGGCAGCGATTAGAATCAATAAAGCGATCACATATCTTGCTACTGTATAACCGGTTTTAGTTTTAAAGCCGCGATATCCGTAGCTGGCAAAGCTGGCAAAAGCTATTATAAGGAATACTCCCCCTATGCACATTAACACATACTTCCCGACACCTGAAATTAAAGAGCTCATGAGGAGAAATACAAGGGCAGTACCAAGTGTAATGTACTTTAATGAGTTTAGTTTTTTCATTGCATTTAATTTAGGGAAATATGTGAATATGCATTATTTTGAAACCTTGGCGATAATAAAAACACCCAATATCACTACCATTTCTGGATGCAATATTGGGTTTTGATTTCACATGCGCCTGATTATCAGACTAATTCAGCGGAAAGACAGGGATTCGAACCCTGGGTACCCAAAGGGTACAACGGTTTTCGAGACCGTCCCGATCGACCACTCCGGCATCTTTCCATGTGGTTGGTTGCTTTACTGCTCCCTTTTGCTTGTCTGGAGGCGGTGCCTCCCGTTTTGCGAATACAAAATTACGGAATTTTTCTATTTTACACAAATATTATCGACATTTTTAGTAATTTTGCTAATAATCATCGGCTGATTTTTGTTTAGAATATTATAGTGACGGCGCGTAAGGCCATAGCCATACTCCCCTTTCCGCATCGGCGCGGACCGGTGAGGCGCCCCTATGATTCAGGGCGTTATGCCTGTAACATATAAACCGAATAACCTGTTAACCGATTAAGAAATTACTACTATGAGCGAACAACGTATCATTCCACCTTCGGAACTTATCATCAATGATGATGGAAGCGCTTTCCACATCCATCTCCGTCCCGATCAGTTGCGGGACAATATAATCTTCGTGGGCGATCCGGGCCGGGTCGATATGGTTGCGTCATACTTCGATTCGGTTGATTACGACGTGCATTCCCGCGAGTTCCACGCCATCGGCGGCACTTACAAGGGCAAACCGGTGATGTGCATCTCTCATGGAATCGGTCCCGACAACATCGAAATCGTAATAACCGAGCTTGACGCGCTTGCCAACGTCGATTTCAAGACACGCACCGTACGTCCGCAGCACCGCACGCTCAACATAGTGCGCATCGGCACGTCCGGCTCAATTCAGGAGAACCTGCATCTCGGCGACTATGTGATAGCCAGCAAGGGAATAGGGTTCGACGGAATACTCAATTTCTACGCCGACCGCGACAAGGTGTGTGACCTGGAGTTCGAGAAGGAATTTGTGGCCCATACCGGATGGGACAAGACATGGGCTGCGCCATACGTGGTGGATGCCGACAGCCATCTGATGGAAGTCATTGGCAAGGACGACATGACGCGCGGTTACACGATTGCCGCCGTGGGGTTCTATGCCCCGCAAGGCCGCATGGTGAGACTGAAACTCAAGGATCCGAAACTGAACGAGAAGATCGAGTCGTTCCTATACGACGGCAAACCGGTGACCAATTTCGAGATGGAATCGGCCTGCCTGCAAGGTATGGCGCGACTGCTGGGCCATCGTGCCATGACGGTATGCTGCATCATAGCGGAACGCCGCGAGAACAAAGCCAACACCGATTACAAGCCGCGCATCAACCAGTTGATCGAGACTGTGCTTGACCGTTTCAACGAAGTATAAACGAGAGAATAAATTGATTTGCCCGGCTTGCGTCAGACGGTTTCGTAACGCGAGCCGGGTAATTTTGTGACCATGCCGTCGAACTCCATTTCCGTCAGAATCGGCATAAGATCCTTGATCCCGATGCCGGTATGCTGATGAATGGCATCGACGCTCATCGGAGCGGCCGATTGTTTGAGGACGTTATAGACGCTGGCCACATCGCCCGACAATTCCGGGAACAGATTGCGTTGTTTTGGCACGGATTTAAGCGTATAGGGCACCCAGCCGGTGATCTGCGTCACATCGGCGGCGCAAGTCACCATGCTTGCCTTGTTGGTGCGTATCAGGTGGTTGCATCCGGCGCTTTTAAGATCGGTGGCGCGTCCGGGCAACGCCAGGACGTCGCGATTGTTGACGAATGCCTGATTGGCCGTACTCATTGCACCCCCGCGCAGTTCGGATTCGACGACCAGGGTAGCGCCGCACAGACCGGCCACTATGCGGTTACGTTCCAGAAAGTTTCGCTGATAGGGCGTGGTGCTGCGGGGATATTCGGTTACAATGGCGCCGCCGGCTTCCACTATCTGCCTGGCGAGCGACCGATGTGCCGCGGGATACATCATATCCAGGCCATGCGCTACCACAGCGATAGTCTGAAGATGGTTTTCGAGGGCACCGGTATGAGCGGCAGCGTCAATACCGTAAGCCAGACCGCTTACCACCGCCATATCGGGATAATACAGCACCAGATCGGCAAGGAGACTCTTGACAAACGAGGTGCCGTAAGCGGTGCACCTGCGGGTACCGACTACGGCCAGCGCGTGCTCGGGACTTAGCGTTCCCGAGCCGAGCACATAGAGCAGAACGGGCGCGTCGGGCAGCTCATACAGCATCGGCGGATAATCCTCATCGCCCAGAAAAACAGCCCGGATGGAATGCTTCTGCATGAAGGCCACCTCCTGCCGTGCCTTGAACAGGGCCTCCTCGCGAGCCACCTTCTCGAGGCGCAGCAACCGGTTGGCGCCCAAGCGGTCCGACAACTCCTGCATGCCAAGGCTGAAGAACTCATCCAGCGACACGCCGCAGTCGTACATGGCCCTGACCACATCGGCTGTTATGCCGGGAGTCATGGCTACCGCAACCTTCAACGTCAGTTCAGAATCAGCCATCCGTAATCAGCCTGTCAGCGAATGTATTTACCCAAAACCGCGGCCATATCATCACCGCGGGTCAGTTTGCCGTCCTTGAGCACCACGACCGTCACCACGCCTTCGGCACAGATCTCGCCATTGGACTTCATGATGTCCTGATGGAAGATAAACCGAGGACCTTTACGCTCGAGCCTCAGACAGCTTATGAACGTGTCGCCCCCGCGGAGCGAGGTCTTGTACTCCACCTCGATCTTACGCACCACGGCATCGATGCCTTTGTTGTGCATCTCAATGAACGAAAGGCCCGCATCGGAACAGAACTTATGACGCGTATGTTCCATATAATGGAGATAGCGGGCATTATTTACGATCTGCTCACAGTCCAGCTCATAATCGCGGACCTCCATATCCATAATGAAACAATATTTCTTTTTGGTATCCTTAAGTAATCTCATGAAGCTGTAATTTTATTAAAATTGTTGTTTGCAACCGCGACAGATTCGCGAAACCATTCGGTGAGGCGCGTATAATCGTCAGGATTATCGAATTCGGAAGCCGGCACGACCAGGAATCCCCTGTTCCGGTCACGTAATTCAATAATGCATGAATCCGGCTTCAATTCATAACCCGTCACGCTCTCGGGTGCAAAATATTCTGTTCGCAGTTCCTTCAGGCTGCCGTCGTCGCTGTCCTCATCGCGCACATACAGAGACACTGCGAGACTGCCATCGGCAACGGTCACGGTATGCGGCAGCGTATTGATGAAACATTCGCGGCACAATGCATGACTGTAATAGCAGAACGCCAATGCCGGAGGCAGGATTACGAGCAGAATCATAAAACCCACGATCATCCACCTCAGATCCACTGCCAGGCCGAGGATGAAACCGGCGGCGAAAAGAGCGACTGCGACCCACATCCACCACGGAGCGAACCGCCGAAACAGCTCGCGGGCGAATCTGCCGGCTCCAATCCGGTGCACATTACTTGTCTCGGCGCTCGATTTCACGTCTGTAGGTTTCATGGTTAATCCGGCGCTTGGCCTGCACTATCCCGGTGCCCTGGTCGTTGAACAAGCGGCTGATGTCGAGATAGACGTCCTTTTTGCTTCCACGGCTATCGAAAATACTGTCACGCACAGCCTTAGCCTCATCACCGAGTCGGCAATGGCCGCCGGGAAGCGTACCTTGCAGGCCAGGGTCGATACCGCCATCGGCATTTCGCACAGCTTTGATTTCCGACACGGGAGGATATCCCATGCCGATCCACATCACATACTGATCGGCTACGAACTCCGGCGTTGCCTCGGCGGCATCGGTCAGCGGTTTACAGCCTTCGATTGCCACGGTGGCAGTGGATTTATACCGGGGGATATAATCCAGATCGAGCACCCATTGTCCGGGAACATATTCCATGTCCTGCTTACGTCCGTCGTGGTAGAAAGTGCGGCTCAGTACCTCGGTGAGAACTTCGGGCGTTACCGAAGCCTCGTCGACATAGGGCTGCAACAGTGCTTCGGCATTCGCCTCGCGGACAAATCCGTAACCTTCGCCGGGACGACCGGAATGACTGTAATTGGTACGCACCAACAGATGCTGAGGCGCGTCCTTCAGATCATATCGGACATAGGAATGGTTGTTGGTTTCGAAATAAGCGCCGGCACCCGTTGCATCGATGACTCCGAAATTGGCCTCGACGCCCATGGGCCGGCGATACGTCTCGAGCAAGCGGGCAAAATCGTCGACAGTGCGGCAAGTCTTGAGGGCACGGGTCATCAGCAAGCCCTCGCGGTCCATCTTTTTAGCCGGTACCTTGTCGTCCTTGATATTGTAGGAAGCAGTGTTCATCACGGCAAAACCAGCATCGTTCATACCCATCCAGGCTTCCTTCAAGTCGCAGTCGGCGGCATTGAAAAGCGCCACATAACCGAGGTCGGAACCGTGTGCAGGAACGCGTTCCACCTTGTTGTCGATGGTGCTTGTGTCGCGGTGTTTCCACAGTATGGGACGCCCATACGGGTTGAGTTCGGCTCCGATTATGGCCGAAGTGCATGCCCCGGCATGCGGAACGGCGAGGGCCACACAGCATGCCAGGGCAAATATAGTTTTAAGAGCTTGTTTCTTAGACATCAGTCAAGTTTGTGAATCACGAGGCCCGATCGGAGCTTGGGTTCGAACCAGGTTGTTTTCGGAGGCATGATGTTGCCGCTGTCGGCAATGTCCATCAGCTGTTTCATCGTAACGGGATACAAGGCCAAAGCCATGGCCATCTCGCCGGAGTCGACGCGGCGTTTCAGTTCGCCGAGGCCACGGATGCCGCCGACGAAGTCGATACGTTTGTCGCTGCGCAGGTCTTTGATGCCTAAGATCTCGTCCAGTATCTTGTCGCTCGACACGGTGACGTCGAGCACACCGATGGGATCGTTGTCGTCGTAGGTGCCGGGACGGGCGGTAAGCGAATACCAGCGGCCGTCGAGATAGAGTGAGAAGTTGTGCAAACCTGCGGGATGATAGATCTCCGTACCTTTGTCCTCCACGACAAAGTTCTCCTCAAGGCGTTTCAGGAACTCGGCGGGAGTCAGACCGTTCAGGTCGCGGACCACACGGTTGTAATCGATGATGCGCAGATGCGAAGCCGGGAAAGCCACGGCCATGAAATAATTATATTCCTCGTCGCCCTTGTGATCGGGATTGTTGCGGGCCTTCTCGGCGCCAACAAGAGCCGCGGCGGCCGAGCGGTGATGTCCGTCGGCGATGTACATTGCCGGAATCTTTTCGAATTCCGATGTGATCTTGGCGATCATGTCCTCGTCGTCGATCACCCAGAACGTATGGCCGAAACCGTCGGGAGCCACAAAGTCATATTCCGGCTGACGTGCCGACACCTCGCGGATTATCTCCTCAAGTGGTTCGTTGTCGGGGAAGGCGAAGAATACGGGCTCGATATTGGCATTGTTGCAGCGCACATGTTTCATTCGGTCCTCCTCCTTGTCGCGGCGGGTCAGCTCATGCTTTTTGATACGGCCCTCCATATAGTCGGGCACCCATGCAGCCACTACAAATCCGTACTGAGTGCGGCCGTCCATGGTCTGCGCGTAGATGTAGTAATTCTCCTTTTTGTCCTGAACGAGCCAGCCCTCCTTCTGAAAGTGTGAGAAATTCTCCACAGCCTTGTCGTAGACGCGGGGATCATGCTCGTCGAAACCGGGTTCGAAATCGATTTCGGGCTTTATGATGTGATAGAGGCTCATCGGGTTTCCTTCGGCCTCGGAACGCGCTTCCTCACTGTTAAGCACATCGTAAGGACGGCTTGCGACCTGTTCCACCAATTCGCGCGGCGGGCGGACTCCTTTGAACGGTTTTACTTTTGCCATGGTATTACACGTATAAGTTATTGCATGTTTTAGTTTGGTTACAAAAATAGTCGTTCCGCACCAATTATACAAATTGAATATCTCCATGCGGCACAAAAAAGAGGAAAAGCGCAAAGCCTCTCCTCCTTAAACTTCGAAACTCTTAAACCTTTAAACCTCAATTTTCGCGAATGCGGAAATTGAATTTCTTAAAGATCCGGTTCGGGCTCGAAATCCTCCTTACCGACACCGCA